>JARFQQ010000086.1 GCA_029287695.1 Gammaproteobacteria bacterium
TCCTCATGCATTCCCGCGAAAAACACGAACAACAACTGTCACAGGAAGAACCCAATGACAGATCAGCAACATGATCTTGATCCGCAAGAGACCCAGGAGTGGCTCGATGCCCTCGAAGGCGTCATCGAACACGAAGGTGCAGAACGCGCCCATTACCTGCTCGAAAAACTGATCGACAAGACGCGTCGTGCGGGCGCTTACCTGCCGTTCAGTGCCAATACGGCCTATCTCAACACCATCCCGGTCTACAAGGAGCAACCCTATCCCGGAGACCGGGCCATGGAGCGCCGCGTGCGGGCGATCATCCGCTGGAATGCCATGGCAATGGTGGTACAGGCCAACCGCAAGTCCACAGAACTTGGCGGACACATCGCCAGTTTCGCCTCGAGCGCGACGCTCTTCGATGTCGGCCTGAATCATTTCTTCCATGCCAGGAGCAAGGATCACGGGGGGGACCTCGTCTTCTTCCAGGGACACTCTGCGCCCGGCATCTATGCCCGCGCCTTTCTGGAGGGACGCCTCACCGAGGAGCAGCTGAATCATTTCCGCCAGGAGGTCGACGGCAAGGGCCTCTCCTCCTACCCGCACCCCTGGCTCATGCCGAACTTCTGGCAGTTCCCGACGGTTTCCATGGGCCTGGGTCCGATCATGGCGATCTACCAGGCGCGTTTCATGCGTTACCTGCATGACCGGGGTATCGTTGACACCCTCACGCACGACCGGACTGTCTGGGCCTACATGGGTGACGGTGAAATGGACGAGCCGGAATCCCTCGGTGCCATCACGCTGGCAGGTCGCGAGAAGCTCGATAACCTGGTCTTCGTCGTCAACTGTAACCTGCAGCGTCTCGACGGACCGGTGCGGGGCAACGGCAAGATCATCCAGGAACTGGAGGCGATCTTCCGCGGTGCGGGTTGGAACGTTATCAAGGTGATCTGGGGCAGCTACTGGGATCCGCTGCTTGCACGTGACAAGAAGGGCCTGCTCGCGAAGCGCATGGAGGAGGCTGTCGACGGTGATTACCAGGCGTACAAGTCGCGTGGCGGCGCCTATACCCGGGAACACTTTTTCGGCGCCTATTCCGAACTCAAGGATATGGTCGCAAACATGTCCGACGAGGATATCTGGCGTCTCAACCGTGGGGGACATGATCCCCAGAAAGTCTACGCCGCCTACGCCGAGGCAATGGCGCACAAGGGACAGCCGACCGTGATCCTGGCCAAGACCGTCAAGGGCTATGGTATGGGCGAGGCAGGCGAGGGCCAGAATACGACGCACTCCCAGAAGAAGATGGGCGAGAAATCATTGCGCGCCTTCCGCGACCGTTTCAACATTCCCATTCCGGATGACCAGATCGCCTCTGCGCCATACTTCAGGCCAGCCGATGACACCCCGGAAATCCAGTACCTCAAGGAGCGACGCAAGGAGCTTGGCGGTCCTTACCCGGCACGCTCGCCTGATGTCGAGACCCTGGAAATACCGCCGCTGGAGACATTCAAATCGCTGCTCGAGGATAGTGGCGAGCGGGAGATGTCGACGACCATGGCTTTCGTGCGATTCCTGACAATGCTGATTCGCGACAAGAATATCGGCAAGCGTGTCGTGCCGATCGTCCCTGACGAGGCGCGCACCTTTGGTATGGAAGGCATGTTCCGCCAGCTGGGCATCTACTCCTCCTCCGGGCAGCTCTATGAGCCGGAAGACTCCGACCAGCTCATGTACTACCGTGAGGACAAGAAGGGGCAGATCCTGCAAGAGGGCATCAACGAGGCCGGCGCCATGTCGGAATGGATAGCAGCAGCCACTGCCTATACCAATCACGGCGTCAGCATGATTCCCTTCTATATCTACTACTCCATGTTCGGCTTCCAGCGCGTGGGAGATCTGGCCTGGGCTGCCGGTGACATGCAGGCACGCGGCTTCCTGCTCGGCGGCACAGCAGGACGGACGACGCTCGCCGGTGAGGGGTTGCAGCACCAGGATGGCCACAGCCACCTTGTCGCAGGCACCATTCCGAACTGCGTCTCCTACGATCCGGCCTTTGCCTATGAACTTGTCGTGATCCTGCAGGACGGTATGCGTCGCATGTACGAGCAGAAGGACAACATCTTCTACTACGTCACCGTCATGAACGAGAACTACCATCAGCCGGCGATGCCGAAAGGTGCGGAAGAGGGCATCCTCAAGGGGATCTACCCGTTCAGCAAGGGTGGTCGCAAGAAGGCCCGTGTCCAGCTCATGGGCTCCGGCACGATCCTGCGCGAGGTAATCGCTGCAGCAGAACTGCTTGAGAATGACTGGGATGTCTCTGCCGATGTCTGGAGTGTCACTAGCTTCAATGAACTGCGCCGTGAAGGCATCGATACGGAACGCTGGAACATGCTGCACCCGGGCAAGAAGAAGCGTGTGCCCTACATCACCCGGCAGCTCGAGAAGACCGGGGGACCGATCGTCGCCGCAACAGACTACATGCGCGCCTACGCAGACCAGGTGCGCAACTACATCGACCGCACCTATGTCGTACTGGGTACTGACGGCTACGGCCGCTCCGACATGCGAGCCGCACTGCGCCGCCATTTCGAGGTCAATCGCTACTATGTCGTCGTGGCTGCCCTGACGGCGCTGGCCGAAGATGGCGACATCGAGGCGAAGGTCGTGACCAGGGCAATCAAGCAGTATGGCATCGATCCCGAGAAGCCGAACCCGGTAACTGTCTGACAACGGAGAAACAGGATGACCATAGACGTAACAGTCCCGGACATCGGCGATTTCTCCGATGTCGAAATTATCGAGCTTCTCGTCGCAGAAGGTGACGAGGTTGAGGAAGAGGCCTCCCTGATCACGCTCGAGAGCGACAAGGCAACCATGGAGATTCCGTCACCTGCAACCGGACGGGTCGTTTCCATCAGGATCAAGGTCGGCGACCGGGTTGCCGAGGGCGACCTGATCCTGACCATGGATCCCGCAGACGCTGCAGAAACGACGGCCGATAACATGGCGGAAATGGCAGAGGGTGACAGGGCTCTGGATGAGCCCGAACCCGCCATCACGCCGTCCCCGGCATCACCTGCAGCAGACCAGGATGTTGCGCCAGCCCCCTTGCCCGGCGAGAGCCAGCGAAAACCCGCCCCGATCGACGCTCCGGCACCTGACCGCATCACCAGCGGCATCGCCCATGCGAGCCCCTCTGTGCGCCGTTTTGCTCGCGAGCTCGGTGTCGATATTTCAGCCGTCGAGGGATCCGGTCCAAAGGGACGTGTCACCAAAGAGGATGTGCAGGGTCACATCAAGCGTGCACTTGCCGATGGCCAGGCTGCAACAGAGGCAAGCGGCGCTTTTCGGTTGCCGGAAGCGCCAAAAGTGGATTTTTCCAAATTCGGCGAAACGGAGACCGTCGAACTCGGGCGCATCAAGAAGATCAGCGGCGCGCACCTGCATCGTGCCTGGCTCAACATTCCGCATGTCACCCAGTTCGAGGAGGCAGATATCACTGAGCTCGAGGAGTTTCGCAAGGAGTCGAAACAGCGCGCCGAGAATGCCGGCATCAAGCTGACTTTCATGCCGTTTCTCATGAAAGCCTGTGCCAATGCCCTCAAGGCGATGCCTGAATTCAACAGCTCGCTGACGCCTGATGGCGAAAGCCTCGTCATGAAGAAATACGTGCATATCGGTGTGGCTGTCGACACAGACAACGGACTCATGGTCCCGGTTGTGCGTGATGTGGACAGGAAGAGCATTTTCCAGATTGCCGCGGAACTCATGGAGATTTCGGGAAATGCTCGCGCGGGCAAGCTTTCGCCGTCGGATATGCAGGGTGGCTGCTTCTCGATCTCGAGCCTTGGTGGCATAGGTGGTACCCAGTTCACGCCGATCGTCAATTCGCCCGAAGTTGCGATTCTCGGTGTTTCGCGTTCGCAGATGAAACCTGTGTGGAACGGTGAAGAGTTCGAACCACGGCTGATCATGCCGTTCTCGCTCTCCTACGATCATCGTGTGATCGATGGCGCCCAGGGAGTCCGTTTCACGAGTTATCTGGCTGGTCTGCTGAGTGATATCAGGACATTGCTGCTCTGATTCGCTGAGAGATCCTTGTTTGAAAATATCAAGGGTCACCATTGAAGACCTGTCGCGCCGGTTACAGTAGGATAGACGCCATGGCAGCGATTTTGCCGCCGCATGCTCGCCGGCAGCGACGGCGCACCAAATTATGAGGACGATCCATGAGCAATACCGTTGAAGTCAGGGTGCCGGACATCGGTGATTTTGAAGAGGTGGAAATCATCGAGGTGCTGGTCTCCGAAGGCGATACGATCAATGTCGAAGACTCGGTCATCACGCTTGAGAGCGACAAGGCGACCATGGAGATTCCTGCCCCGAACAGTGGAACCGTCACGAATATCGCTGTTAAAACCGGCGAGCGTGTTTCCGAGGGCGATCTGATCCTGACCATGACAGCCGATTCGGCGGATGCCTCGGTCGATCATGTCCATGAGGAGACAACCGGTTCCGATCTCAAGCCGGAAACAGTCGTGGCTTCCTCTGCCGCTCCCGGCGAGGCGGACCTGCATGCAGAAGTGCTGGTGCTCGGCGCAGGACCGGGCGGCTACACGGCAGCCTTTCGTGCGGCCGACCTCGGCAAGAAGACGATTCTCGTCGAACGTTACCCGAAGCTGGGTGGCGTCTGTCTCAATGTTGGCTGTATCCCGTCCAAGGCGCTGCTGCATACCGCCGAGGTGATTAACGAGGCGGCAGAAATCGCAGCCATGGGCGTCGAATTCGGCAAGCCGAAAATCAACCTGGACAAGATGCGCGCCGGCAAGGAGAAGGTCGTTGCCAAGCTCACAACGGGACTCTCGGGCATGGCCAAAGCGCGCCAGGTCGAGGTTGTAGAGGGTGTTGCGGAATTCACGGGAGAGCATTCTGTCAAGGTCGAGAGTGATGCAGGTTCGACGACCATCTCTTTTGACTACTGCATCATCGCTGTGGGATCGCAGGCCGTGAAGATTCCCGTCTTTCCCAACGAGGATCCGCGCCTGATCGATTCCACGGGAGCGCTCGAGCTCGAGGAGATTCCGGGGAAAATGCTCGTCATCGGCGGTGGCATCATCGGTCTGGAAATGGCCAGCGTCTACGGCACGCTCGGTTCGAAGATCGACATTGTCGAGTTGCAGGGCCAGCTCATGCCGGGTGCTGACAAGGATCTTGTCCGGCCGCTCCAGAAACATCTCGGCAAGACAATCAACAGCTTCATGCTGGAAACGAAAGTCACCGGGATCAAGCCGCAGAAGAATGGCCTCAAGGTGAGCTTCGAAGGCAAGAATGCGCCCGACAAGGCACAGCTCTATGACCGCGTCCTCGTTGCCGTGGGACGCTCGCCAAACGGTCACAAGATCAATGCCGGGGCAGCCGGCGTGACGGTCAGTGAGCAGGGATTCATCCCGGTCGACCAGAAAATGCGTACCAACGTGCCGCATATCCATGCCATTGGCGACGTGGTTGGTCAGCCGATGCTGGCGCACAAGGCGACACACGAGGCAAAAGTCGCTGCCGAGGTCATCGCGGGTCTTCCAAGTCTTTTCGACCCCCTGTCGATTCCGTCGGTTGCCTACACTGACCCGGAGGTTGCCTGGATGGGCGTCACCGAGACACAGGCCAGGGAGGAAGGGATCGCCATCGAGAAGGCCGTCTTTCCCTGGGCTGCCAGCGGCCGTGCACTCGGGATCGGCCGCGACGAGGGCTTTACCAAGCTGATCTTCGATACGGAAACCGGTCGCATCATCGGTGCCGGTATCGTCGGTCCGAGCGCTGGCGAGTTGATCGGCGAGACCATGCTCGCACTCGAGATGGGTGCCGATGCCGAGGATATCGGCCTGACGATCCATCCGCATCCGACACTCGTCGAGAGCATCGGGATGGCGGCCGAGGTCGCCGAGGGCAGTTGTACCGACCTGCCGCCGGCACGCAAGAGGAAATAAACGCCGCTTCATGCATGCTCTTCATTACAGGGAGAGCGGGGAACAGGCTTCCGGTAATTCCCCGTTGCTGTTTTTGCACGGGCTGTTCGGGTCGGCATCGAACTGGGGTCGTGTTGTGAGCCATTTCTCGGCGACGCACCGCTGTATCCTGCCAGACCTGCGCAATCATGGCCGCTCCTTTCATACCTCCGATGTGGGCTATCAGGCACAGGCTGACGATCTGATTCGTCTCATGAATCACCTCGGTATCGAGTCAGCGAACTTCATTGGCCACAGCATGGGGGGCAAGGTTGCGATGCAACTGGCCCTCGAATATCCCCGGCGCTGCAACAAACTGGTCGTTGTCGATATCGCACCGGTCAGCTATCGCCATGGTTTCGGCGAGATCATCGACAGCTTGCGTTCGATTGATCTCGACTTGCTCGGCTCGCGACAGGAGGCTGACAACCTGCT
>JARFQQ010000128.1 GCA_029287695.1 Gammaproteobacteria bacterium
GTCCGGCATCTTTTTGTCGGAGACGATTTCCGTTTCGGGCGCGCGCGCAGTGGCGACGTGCGCATGCTGCACGAGGCAGGCGAAGCCTATGGTTTCACTGTCGACAACATGGATACCCTGACGCATCGTGACGAGCGCATCAGCTCGACCCGGATTCGGCGTCTCCTGATTGAGGGCGATATTGCGGAAGCCAATGCCTGTCTCGGGCGCAGTTACGCGATCTGTGGACGCGTTGCGCATGGCGACAAGCGGGGCCGGACCATCGGCTTTCCGACACTCAACCTGGTGCTGCGCCGCAAGAGCAGCCCGTTGCGTGGCGTCTACGCGGTGCGTGTCGCCGGTCTCGGAGATGTGTTGCTGCCCGGCGTGGCCAATATCGGCACTCGCCCGACTGTCGAGGGTGACGAGCGTTTCCTGCTGGAAGTGCATCTGTTCAATTTCGACCGGGAGGTCTACGGACAGCTTGTCGAGGTCGAGTTTGTTGACCGTATCCGCGACGAAATGAAATTTGAATCTTTTGACGCCCTGCGCCGGCAAATCCTCAAGGATGCCGGCGAGGCCCGCAAGCTGCTCGGCGTCAATCAGGAAGAGTGACCGTGAGCAACTACAAAGATACCCTCAACCTGCCAAAGACCGATTTCCCCATGAAGGGCAATCTGCCGCAACGCGAGCCGACGATGCTGCATCGCTGGAACGAGCAGGATCTCTACCGCCGTATTCGGGAGATCTCTGCAGGTCGTCCGAAGTTCGTCCTGCACGATGGCCCGCCCTATGCGAACGGCGAAATCCATATCGGCCATGCGGTCAACAAGGTACTCAAGGACATCATCGTCAAGAGTCGCACACTCGATGGCTATGATGCGCCCTATGTGCCGGGCTGGGACTGCCACGGTCTGCCGATCGAGCTGCAGGTTGAAAAGAAGGTCGGCAAGCCGGGACAGAAGGTCTCTGCGGCCGAATTCCGCAAGGCATGCCGCACCTATGCGGCAAAGCAGGTGGAAAACCAGCGCGAGGATTTCAGGCGCCTTGGTGTCATCGGTGACTGGGACGAGCCCTACCTGACAAAGGATTACGGCTTCGAAGCCAATATCATCCGTTCGCTCGGAAAAATCTTCGCCAATGACCATATCCACGAGGGTTACAAGCCGGTCCACTGGTGCACCGACTGCGGCTCGGCGCTGGCCGAGGCGGAAGTCGAATACAAGGACAAGCAATCCTTCGCGATCGATGTGCGTTTCCGGGTTCTTGATGAGGATGCCTTTTTTGACCGCTGTCACTCGGTCCCGGGTCATCATGGCGAAGGCCCCGTGTCGGTTGTGATCTGGACGACGACGCCCTGGACATTACCGGCCAACCAGGCCGTGGCACTCAACCCCATGCTCGAATATGCCATCGTCCAGTGCGAAGGCAGCGCCGGCAGGGAACGCCTGGTTGTCGCCGAGGGGTTGCTCAAGGAGACCATGGGGCGCTGGGACTGTGATGATTACCGCGTGCTGGCCTACGGCAAGGGAGGAGAGCTCGAGGGGCTCATGCTGCAACATCCTTTCTACGACCGCGAGGTGCCCGTCATCGTCGGTGAGCATGTCACGCTGGATGCGGGTACGGGAGCCGTGCACACGGCACCGGGCCACGGTCTCGAGGACTTCTTCGTCGGGCAGAAATACGACTTGCCCGTTGATAACCCCGTGGCCGGTAACGGGGTCTTCGTCGAAGGCACCGAACTCTTCGCCGGACAGCATGTGCTCAAGGCCAACGAGCAAGTGATCGAAGTCCTGCGTGAACGCGGTGCGCTGCTACTTTCCTCGCGCATGACCCACAGCTATCCGCATTGCTGGCGTCACAAGACGCCGATTATCTTTCGCGCTACCCCGCAGTGGTTTATCAGCATGGATCAGAATGGCCTTCGCGATGCCGCCCTGCGGGAAATTGACAAGGTCGAATGGTTGCCAGACTGGGGCAAGGCGCGTATCCAGGGGATGGTCGAGGGACGCCCCGACTGGTGTGTCTCGCGCCAGCGCACCTGGGGAGCGCCGATCGCACTCTTCATCCACAAGGAGACCGGCGAACCACACCCCGAGACGATCCAGCTTATCGAACAGGTCGCCAGCCGCGTCGAGCAGGAGGGGATCGAGGCCTGGTTTGCGCTTGATCCGGCGGAGCTGCTGGGCAGCGACGCCGAGTTCTACGACAAGGTGCCGGATACGCTCGATGTCTGGTTCGATTCAGGCGTTACCCACGCCTGCGTGCTCGAGACCCGCGACGGATTGCAAAGTCCTGCCGATCTCTACCTGGAGGGATCGGACCAGCACCGCGGCTGGTTCCAGTCTTCGCTGCTGACCTCGACGGCCATGTATGGTCGCGCACCCTATCGCCAGGTTTTGACCCATGGTTTCACGGTCGATGCCGAAGGGCGCAAGATGTCGAAGTCGATCGGTAATGTCATGAAGCCGCAGCAGGTCATGAAGACACTCGGCGCCGACATCATCCGCCTCTGGGTTGCAGCGACCGATTACCGCGCAGAGATGAGCGTTTCCGAAGAGATCCTCAAGCGCACGGCTGACGCCTATCGCCGTATTCGCAATACGACGCGCTACCTTCTCTCCAACCTCAATGATTTCGATCCGGCCGTGAATCTCGTCGCGCCTGCCGACATGCTGTCACTCGACCGCTGGGCCGTCGATCGTGCTGCGAAACTGCAGCAAGAGGTCGCTGAAGCCTACACGGAGTACGAGTTCCACCTCATTTACCAGAAGATCCATAACTTCTGTGTGACCGACATGGGCAGCTTCTACCTCGATGTCACCAAGGATCGCCAGTACACCTGCCAGGCCGACAGTGTCGCACGCCGTTCGAGCCAGACCGCGATGTACCATATCGCTGAAGCACTGGTGCGCTGGCTTGCGCCAATATTGAGCTTCACGGCCGACGAAATCTGGCAGCACATGCCGGGTGAGCGCAGTGACTCTGTCTTTCTCGAGACCTGGTATGACAAACTCTTCCGGCTCGATGAAACCGATGCCATCTCTGAAGACCAGTGGACCGAGATCATCAGGGCGCGCTCCGCCGTTTCGAAAGAGCTCGAGATCCTCCGCAAGAACGGCGATATCGGATCGGGACTCAATGCCGAGGTGACACTGATCTGCGAGGGTGAGCTCAAGTCTGCACTCGATGCACTCGGTGACGAGTTGCGTTTCGCACTCATTACCTCCGCCGCGACCGTGAAGTCGGATGACGATGTCGACGCCACGCAGACCGAGCTTGCGGGCCTCAAGGTCAGGGTCTTGCCGTCCGGGCATGCCAAGTGCGACCGTTGCTGGCACCAGCGCGAGGATGTCGGCAGCAATCCCGGGCACCCCGATCTCTGTGGCCGCTGCATTACCAACATCGAAGGCGAGGGTGAGGTCAGGCATTACGTCTGACGGCCTTCCTGTGGAAATGATGCGTTATCTCTGGCTCTCGCTGGCCATTATCCTCCTGGACCAGATCACCAAGCTCTGGATCGACAGCAGCTTCACGCTGCATGAGCGCGTGCCGGTTATTCCCGGCTTTTTCGACCTCATGCTGGCTTATAACAAGGGGGCGGCTTTCAGTTTCCTTGCCGACCAGGGCGGCTGGCAGCGCTGGTTCTTCACGGGACTTACCCTCGTCATCTCTATTGCGCTGTTCATCTGGCTGAGGCGGCTGCCCTTGTCGCACCGCTTTACGGCTTTTGCGATTGCGCTGGTGATCGGCGGGGCTGTCGGCAACCTGATCGACCGGGTCGCCTATGGCCATGTCGTGGATTTCCTGCTGTTCTATATCGATCCCTGGTACTGGCCGGCTTTCAACGTGGCCGACAGCGCCATCAGTATCGGCGTTGTCATACTCATCATCACCGAATTGTTCGGTCTCGACAGAAGGGGGGAGACGACATAGAGATGGCGCAATTTTTCCAGATTCATCCGGAGAACCCGCAGCAGCGCCTCATCAGGCAGGCCGTTGACGCGGTCCGCAATGGCGGCATTATCGTCTACCCGACTGATTCCGGCTACGCGCTTGGCTGCGCCATGAGCAACAAGAAGGCGAAGGACCGTATCCGGCAGATACGCCGTGTCGATGACAGTCATGTTTTCACGCTGGTTTGTCGCGATCTCTCCGAGATCTCGACCTATGCGAAAATCAACAATACCTACTACCGTCTGCTGAAATCGCTGACCCCCGGCCCCTATACCTTTATTTTCAAGGCGACAAAGGAAGTGCCGCGCATGCTGCAAAATCCGAAACGCAAGACGATCGGGATCCGGATACCCGACAACAGGATTGCACTCGCGCTGCTCGAGGAGCTCGATGCGCCCCTGTCGAGTAGTACCCTGATCATGCCGGGTGACGAGTTCCAGCTCACGGATCCCTACGAGATGCGCCAGCTACTCGAACACCAGGTCGACCTCATCATTGACGGCGGCTATTGCGGCATCGATCCGACAACCGTCGTCAACCTCGAAGAGGATACACCGCGCGTACTGCGTGTCGGTCTTGGCGATCCCGCAGTTTTCGAGGAGGAGTCATGATCCCCGGATTTCTGCTGCTGGCGCTCCTGGTGATGTTTTCTCCCGTGATCTCAGCCGACACGGTTTCGACGCCCGTCACTGCTTTCGACGGAGATGCGCCCGTAGTCCTGATGCATGGTGCCGTTGAACTGGCATCGAAAAGCGGTGATGGAACAAAGATTGGCAGTCTTTCGGCCCTTGCCTGGGACCAGGACGAGGGCGTCCTTTATGCGTTGTCGGATAATGCGCACCTCTATCAATTCGAGCCGGTTTTCGAGCATGGCAAGCTGGTTGCCGTCAACTTCCTGGACCGCGTCCGCCTGCGCGAGACTGATGGTGACAAGCTCAAGGGCAATGAGAGGGATTCCGAAGGGATGCATGTCGTCAACGGGCGCAATGGCAGCAAGGGAGATTCGGAGTTGCTCATTGCGTTCGAAAAGAAACCGCGTATCGGGCGTTTCTCTGTCGAAGGCAGGCAGGTCGGTGAAGTCGAACTCCCGTCGGCACTGACGGACATCAAGAATTACAGCGGAGCCAACCATGCGCTCGAGGCCGTGACCCGCCATCCCGAGTACGGCGTCATGACCCTGCCACAACGGCCGCAGGATGATGGTCATTTTCTCTATTCTGCCAGTGGCCGGAAATGGCCTTACGAGATGTCGCCGTTACGCGGTAACGAAGTGGTTTCACTCGAGACCATGCTTGACGGGGCCCTGCTGATCATGGAGCGATTGTATGAACCAGGAGTATTTGGTGGAGGCATCATTACCCTGCGCAGGGCAGTGATCGATGACGACAGCCTGCAGGTCTCTGACCTGGCCGTGCTGAAGTCCCGCGATGGCTGGATGCTCGAGAACTTCGAGGGGCTTGCCCGTCATGAAAACGGGCGCTATTTCATGATCAGCGATAACGATGACAAGGCCGGGAGAGCAACGCTGCTCTACTACTTTTCTTTCAAATGATCATGCAGGCAGAGGGTCGGCTCTTTATCACGGGTAACAGCTCCGGCCTCGGATATGCGCTGACCCGGCACTATCTTGAACAGGACTGGCATGTCCATGGCTGCAGCCGCAGGGGTTGTGAGGGGCTCGGCGGATTCCTGAGCGACATGCGCATGGATCTGACTGATTTCGAGGCAATTCCGGTCTGTCTCGATGACCTTCTCGGCGCCGCTGATGAACTGGATCTCGTGATACTCAATGCCGGTATTCTTGGCGAGATCCGCGACATTGCGACAACACCCCTGGCGGACATCCAGCGCATCATGAACAGCAATGTCTGGGCGAACAAGGTGATTCTCGACTGGCTCATCCATTCGGGCCTCGATGTCACGCAAATCATCATGATTTCATCGGGCGCGTCCGTTCTCGGCAACAGGGGCTGGGGTGGTTATGCGTTGTCCAAGGCCGCAATCAACATGCTGGCGAAGCTCTATGCCAGCGAGATGCCCGGCACTCACATCGTGTCACTCGCCCCCGGACTCATCGATTCTGACATGATGTCCTATCTCTGCGAGGAGGCCGACGCCGGGAAGTTTCCTGCGCTCAACAGGTTACGAGAGGCTCGCAAAAGTGAAGCCATGCAAACGCCTGCAGAGGCCGCACAAAACATTGCATCCGTGATCGAGGAACTGCGCGGGTTCGAGAGTGGCAGTTTCGTGGACATCCGCCAGATCCTCGCTCCTGATCTCTACGCGTCTCTGTACGGGAAATAACCTCTCCTGTGCAGGCGGACACTGCCGCGGATGTCACTCCGGGGAAGCCTGCTTCCCTTTTGATTCATCCGTGACCGGAAGTGTTACTGACTCTTGCCGGTCTCCTGCATCTCGCTGCGCAGCTTCTCAACAAATGCAGTTGCCTCCTCTGCACTGATGCTGCCATCTGCATCCGCATCCATCTGCTCGAATTGCCTTGCTGCTGGTGCCTGGAATTCTTCCAGACTGATCTTGCCATCCTTGTCGCTGTCATAGTGGTGCATGAAAGCGTCACCGGCAGTTATCGGCTCCGGGGTCTCAGCCAGTGTGTTTCCGGCAAGTAACAATGCCAGTATGGTAACTGCGATTTTCATCAGGGTTCTCCGTGCCAGCGGGCAGTATAGAACAGCACGGCGAGGCAGGCGAGAAAGGCAGA
>JARFQQ010000145.1 GCA_029287695.1 Gammaproteobacteria bacterium
TAGCCGGAACATCAGGTTAAAGAGAAGCTGGATGATAATCGCCCGGCAGGATGTGCCGGGCGATCCGGTTTCTCACCGGGGGAGTACACTGCACGAGACTCTGACATATCATGCAGTAAATATAGATTAGCACAGCCTGCGAAAAATGGGCTGTGACAATTCGCCTTACCCGCGCGCAACCGCTAGAATCGGCAACAGAGATCAACAGGACGGACAATCAAAAGTGCTCAAGAAAATCCTCGAACCCCTCAAGTATTTTGCTGTTGCAGCCATCGTCACAGCCCTGATCCTGCTCGGATTCCAGTTCGGCAAGGAAAACAACAGCGAGTTCGTCCAGCATCTTGGTGCGGAAAAAACCCGGCTGGAGTCTGAGCTGGCAGCAGCGCGGGATGAAATCAAACGCCTCGAAGTCGCACAGGCCAGTGCAGCGATACCAGTTCAGGCAGATTCAGCGATTGCCGACAAGGAGGAAGAGAAAGCGGCGCAACTGCCGGATCCCGTACCCGCTCCCGACGAAAAACCTGCCATGGAGACTTCGCCGCAAGAGCCGGCACTGGGGCAGATTAGTGAAACCTTCAGTGTCGAGCCGGGACCGACTGATAGCGGAGAAGAAAAGGCCCGCGAGTGAACCATTCCACGCTTTGACTCTGTTGCGCCTGGCGGGCATACCGGGGGCAATGGGACCACCCCATGGAGATGGATCCTTGTCCTCGGGAACCGGGGGGAAAGCCGAAAGAGAGACACAAAAGAGAAAGCGCCCTGATCAGGGCGCTTTTCCGAAGATGGTAGCAAGGGGCAGATTCGAACTGCCGACCCCAGCATTATGAGTGCTGTGCTCTAACCAACTGAGCTACCTTGCCAGAAATTGTTTGTTCGACACTGGCCACGTATCAATTCGTCCATGAAGGCTCGGACCAGCTCGGTCATCCATGACCTCGCGTTCGTTGCTCAATAAGCCATGTTAAATGGCTTATTGCAGCCGCTGGCTACCGCAACTCACCCAACTGAGCTCCCTTGCCAAAGACGGCGCACTATAAATAACGGACTCTTTTCTGTCAATGCCTAGCGGCCGTGGTTGTGCAAATCGATGACGTTTCCGGCTTGCGTCTCGCGCTCTTGCTTGGCAGCGTCATTGCGACAGGATTCCAGCTCGTCCAGGTAGGCCTCGTTGACGTCGCCGGTGACATATTCGCCGCTGAAAACCGATGTATCAAAGCGTGTGACAGGGCTGCGGGTCTTCTTCTGGACGGCGTTGATGAGATCATCCAGCTGCTGGTAGATGAGCCTGTCACAGCCGATATAGTCGGCGACTTCCTGTTCCGTGCGCCCATGGGCGACGAGTTCACTGGCGGCAGGCATGTCGATGCCATACACGTTGGGGTAGCGAACCGGGGGCGCAGCCGAGGCGAAATAGACCTTCTTTGCGCCCATGTCGCGGGCCATCTGGACAATCTGCCTCGACGTGGTGCCGCGCACGATCGAATCGTCCACAAGCAGCACATTCTTGCCTTTGAACTCCAGGTCAATCGCATTGAGTTTCTGGCGTACCGATTTCTTGCGCGCCTGCTGGCCGGGCATGATGAAAGTGCGACCAATGTAGCGATTCTTGATGAAGCCCTCGGCATATGAGAGTTTCAGGCTTTGTGCCAGTGAGAGCGCTGCGGTCCGGCTGGTATCCGGGATGGGGATGACCACGTCGATATCGTGATCCGGCCAGACTTGCCTGATGCGCTTCCCGAGCTTCTTGCCCATGCGATGACGGGCCTTGTAGACGAAAATATCATCGATGATCGAGTCGGGACGCGCAAAATAGACATATTCGAAAATACAGGGTGCATGCTTCGGATTCCGGGCACACTGCTGACGGAAGATCTCTCCGTTCTTGGTAATCACAACGCATTCGCCAGGGGCGATATCCGCGATACGCTCGAAGCCGAGGGTATCGAGGGCGACACTCTCCGAGGCGATCATGTATTCCGTACCCTCCTCCGTTACGCGCTTGCCATAACATGCCGGACGTATCCCGTTAGGATCGCGGAAGCCGATAATGCAGTAGCCAGTGATCATGGCAACAGCCGCATAACCACCACGACAACGCCGGTGGACGCCTTCAACGGCTTTGAAGATGTCGTTGCTGTCGATGCGCAGTTTGTGCTGCACATGGAGCTCGTGAGCGAAGACGTTCAGCAGTATCTCGGAATCGGATTCAGTGTTTATGTGACGCAAGTCCGTGACGTAAAGCTCCTTCTTGAGCTCGACAGCATTGGTCAGGTTGCCGTTATGCGCCAGCGTGATGCCATAGGGTGAATTGACATAGAAGGGTTGCGCCTCGGCGGAGGAGGAACAGCCCGCAGTGGGATAGCGCACATGGGCAATGCCCATCCTGCCCCGAAGATTGAGCATGTCCTCGGCTCCGAAAACATCGCGAGCCAGTCCGTTGTCCTTGTGCAGGTGCAGGCTGCTTCCTTCGCAGGTAACAATGCCTGCCGCATCCTGGCCGCGATGCTGCAGGACCAGCAAGGCATCATAAAGCTTCTGGTTGACGGGCTCGTAGGAGACGATACCGGCTATACCACACATGTCAGTTACCCGATGCTGGTGTTGAAATCGTTTCTGAAGGTGGTGCAGGTGTTGTCGTCGTTGTTTCTGTTTCTGCGCCTGTGCCTGTGTCAGTGCCTGTTGCTGGCTGTTCTGCAGGCTTCTCCGGTGTCAGGGGAAGTTCGATACCTTCTTGCGGCACGGCTGCTTCCTGCGGAGAAAGGTCGATAATCGTGCCTGCCCCCTCACCGGCGACTCCGTCGATATAGCCGTTGAGTTTTTGCTGCAGACCCGATTTGTCCCATAACTGCTTGCCCCAGTCTGCCAGCGGCTGGAGCTGCGGCACCAGCCTGGACTGCTTCCAGTAGCTGTTGTCTGCTATCGCGGGAACGAGGCCGACAATGATGATGGCAATCGCGACAAGAATGATGCCACGCAGGCCACCAAAGAAGACGCCGACGACGCGGTCGGTACCACTCATGCCGGTCTTGTCGAGAAAGGAGCCGAGCGCCCAGGTCACGATACCACCGGCGATGAGGACACCAAGCAGGATCCCTGCGCCCGCCAGCGCCATGCGCACGGTTGCCGGAAGGCCCCACTCCTGTGGAATGACGGGTTCGACGTCCGGATAGAACATGACCGCCATCCAGATCGCGACGACCCAGATCAGGAGAGAGAGGGCCTCACGCAGAAACCCGCGAAAAAAACTCACAATCGCCGAGATGGCGATAATGCCGATAATAACGAAGTCGACCCAGTTCACAACGGCCCCGATCGTTTACAGACGTGGAATGGGCGCATTCTAACAGAATAACGAGGGTAATTGCCGTGGGTAATTACCCTGTTTCTGCCCGTCAGGGGGGCAGAATTGCACCCTTGAGCTTGAAGTTTTGTTCCACAGTCTTCAACTGCTGCTCGGCTTTCTGCCTGGTGGCGACAGGGCCGATACGTACCCGGTAGAGTGTCTTGTCCTGCACCTTGATCTCCGAGAGGTAGGCGGGCATTCCGCTGAGCTTGAGGTTGGCCATGAGTTTTTCGGCGTTGGATTTCTGCCCGAAACTGCCTGCCTGGATCGTCCAGCCCTTTCCTGCCGGCGGTGCCGTTTCCACGACCTTCGGCGTCTCTTTCACTGCAACGCTACTCGTGGCTTGCGCATCGTTCTCCTCTGCGGGGGTGCTTGCCTTATCCTCGACGATGACCCAATCATCGCTCCTTGCCTCCTCCACAGCGGCCGCCTCGAGCTCTGTCTCTCGTGATATTTCGGACGCCCGCTCGGGCTCGGTGATTGTTTCGAGCGGAATCTCCGTGATCGTTCGGGAATCGATCGCGGCTTCCTCCGCCTCTTCCTCCGTCGGAATCAGATCAGTCCGATAGTCAGTGACGGGTTCCCGTGGTATCTCTTTCTCGAGTTTGACTGAATCAACCGGCTCCTCTTTATCCTCGAGCAGCATCGGTATAAATATCACGGCCAGTGCAACCAGCACGATGGCGCCGACCATGCGTTGTTTCATCGTGTCATCCACGGAGTGACTCCTCTTGGTGTGCCTGCGGTCTATTATATCCTGTGATCTGTCGAGAATCTGCTCGCGCTTTCAGGATGCAACACCAAGCGCACCAAGAGCCCCTCCCGCCACCTCGAAAGAACCAAAGATAACCAGGGTCTCGAGTGGATCGATGTCCCGGATGATCCCGAGCGCCTCTTCGAGGCTTGCGTGCACGATCACTTTCGCAGCGTGGTCGGCAACCCTGACTGCCGACTCAAGGCTTTCGATATCCAGTCCCCTACTGCTTTTCATCGCGTAGAGATGCCAGACATCGACAACTGGCGCAAGCGCACGCACGACATCTGTCACCGGCTTGTCAGCATAAATCGAGAAGATGGCATGAACCCTGCCTCTTTCGGTCAGTGCGGCCAGGTTCCCCGCGAGTGCGATGGCGGCCTCGGCATTGTGTGCAACGTCGACATAGACGGACGGATGCGAGCGCACCTGCTGAAATCGAGCGGGCGCCGCTGCCTCATGCAAGCCCTCCCTGATGGCCTCTGGACTGACCGGCAACCGGTCATGTACCAGCTGCAGAAGAGTGACAACTGCGGCGGCATTCTGTAGCTGGTAATCGCCGGACATGCGAGGAAACGGCAACTCGAGCACTTTTTCACCCATCTGCCAGCTCCACCCGTCCGGTTGATAGGCGTAGCTGTAATCCTTCCCGAGATAGGCAACGCAGGCTTCGCTTTCATCGGCCACCTCGAGAAAGCCGGCTGGCACCACGGCCTCTGCAAAAACAGCTGGCTGGCCCCTGCGTAGAACGCCGGCCTTTTCGCGCGCGATTGCGTCGAGGTTTTCGCCGAGCCATTCTGTATGGTCGAGTCCGATCGAGGTGACCAGCACGGCGTCGGCATCGAGCAAGTTGACAGCGTCCAGACGCCCGCCGAGACCGACTTCGAGAATTGCCACGTCGACGCCTTCACGCGCGAAGATATCAAGCGCT
>JARFQQ010000172.1 GCA_029287695.1 Gammaproteobacteria bacterium
CGCGATGATATGGCTCTGCAGGCACACAACGAGATCGGTCTCAACCGCCAGGCGTCGGCCGAATTGCAAGCCTTGCGCGAGGAAGCTGAAAAGCAGCGCCTGCGCCTCGAAACGCTCAGGCAGCAGGCCGAGGAAGAGAAACGCCTCGCTGCTGAACGCGAAAAACGCCTTGAGCAGGAGCGCAAGGCTGCCGCCGACAAGAAACAGCGCGAGGAAGAGCAGCGAAAGCTGGCCGAGGAGAAGCGCAAGAAGGAAGCTGAGAAAAAGCGGCTTGCGGAGGAGAAACGCAAGCAGGAAGAGGCCGAGAAGCAGCGACTGGCCGAAGAGCAGCGCCAAAGGAAAGAGGCCGAGCGCCGCGAGCGCGAGGTGGCGCAGGAGGCGACTCAGGCCGGCAGCACGACGGGTGCAACCGCACGCCAGTCGGGGCAGGCGCTGAGCGCCAACCAGAAGAGAGGCGGAACCGGTACCGGCGGTGCGGGTCGAATGAGTGGTGGCAGTGGCGGCAAGGAATATGACAAATATATTGGTATGATCCGTTCCAAGATTACGCGTAACTGGCGACGCCCGCCGGGAACAGTCTCCGGGTTGCAGGTGACGCTCAAGGTCAAGCTGTTTCCCGGCGGAGGGGTTGCCGATGTGAGGATTGCCCGCAGCAGCGGTGATCCGGCCTTTGACGGGTCCGCGCAGGAGGCATTGCAAGCAGCGGATCCACTGCCTGTGCCAACTGGCAAGGCTTTTGACAGGTTCAGGACGCTGAATCTGAAGTTTTCACCAACTGGAATTCAATAATGCGAAGAGCCCTTGCAGGACTGCTTGTCCTCCTATTCGGAATCCCGCAGGTTACCAATGCGGAACTGACAATCGAGATCACGGGTGGCAATGCCGACGCCGTCTCCATTGCAATCGCACCCTTCACCTGGGCCGGCAGCGGGGGAACACCCCCGACGGCTGATTTCGCCCGGATTATCTCGTCGGACCTGAAGCGCTCGGGGCGTTTCAATCCGACAGCATCCATGAAGCAGCCAAGCGCGCCCGATTACGCCGAACCGGCCAATCTGCAGGACTTCCGCAAGGCCGGGATCGAGTATCTGGTCGTGGGCCGCCTGATCAACCGCAGCAGTGGTTACCAGGCGGAGTTCAAGCTCTACAACACGGCAGATTCACAACTGCTGCTCAACGAGGCAGTCACTGCTCCGGCGAAGGACCAGCGTTTTGCGGCACACCACATCGCTGACCTGGTGTACGAAAAGCTCACCGGCGAGCGGGGCGCCTTTGCAACACGTATCGCCTATGTCGTCGCCAGTGGAAATTCGCGTGCGCTCAAGGTGGCTGACTCCGACGGCCTTAACGCGAAAACCATCCTCACCTCGAACGAGCCGATCCTTTCGCCCGCCTGGTCGCCCGATGGCAGGCGGCTTGCCTACGTCTCCTTCGAAACCGGCAAGCCGGCGATCTATGTTCAGGAACTGACGAGCGGCAATCGCAGCAAGCTGACCGATTTCCCCGGTCTCAACGGCGCCCCGGCCTGGTCGCCTGACGGCAGTCGTCTCGCCCTTACCCTGTCGAAGGATGGCAGCCCGGACATCTATATCATGCAAATGGGTAGCCGCCAGTTGCGCCGGCTGACTTCCAGTGATGCCATCGACACCGAACCGACCTGGTCGCCCGATGGGCAGTGGATCGCCTTCACGTCCGATCGTGGCGGCAGGCCGCAGGTTTATCGCGTTGCGGCCACGGGAGGTTCTCCGCAGCGCCTGACCTTCGAGGGCAGCTACAATGCTGATGCCTCCTGGTCGCCCGATGGCAAGAGTCTTGCCCTGATTTCGCGTTCCGGCAATGACCAGGTCGCTATACTGGATCTCGACAGCAGGGGCATGCAGACCATCAGCACCGGCGCGCTCAACGAGTCGCCGAGCTATGCGCCCAATGGCAGCATGGTGGTTTATGCCGCAGCCGGTGGTGTTTTATCCGTCGTGGCAGTCGATTATGATGTCCAGCAACGTCTTGCGACACAGTCGGGCGAGGTTCGTGACCCGGCCTGGTCGCCCTTTCTTATCAAGAGGAAACCCTGAATGAAGAGAAGAGCTTTTATCACGCTTGCCCTGTCGGGTGCGGCTGTCGCGGTCACGGGTTGCAGCTCCAGCGGCGGCGCCAGGGACGGGGATGGCACTGGAGAAGGTGGCAGTGGCGCCTATGGCTATGATGCAGCTTCACTGCAGGAGCGTATCGACTCGAAAACCGTCTACTTCGAATTCGACTCCAGCAATATTCGCAGTGAAGATCTACCGGTCCTGGATGCCCATGCATCGCGACTCGCGGGCTCCGGCAATCGCGTCAGGATCGAGGGACACTGTGACGAGCGTGGCACGCGGGAATATAACCTTGCGCTCGGTGAACGCCGGGCAAACACCGTGCGCCGCTACCTCATGTCGCGCGGGGTTGCCTCATCACAGATCGAGGTCGTGAGTTATGGCGAGGAGCGTCCCGCCGATCCCGGGCACAATGAAACAGCCTGGTCGAGAAATCGCCGCGCCTATCTGGATTACTGATAATGCTGCTGCGAACATCACTGCTGGTAGCCGCACTGCTGGTCACGACTCCTGCCTCGGCAACTCTCTGGGGACGCGTCGAGAAGCTTGAAAACCGGATGGAGGTCGTGACGGAACTGACCCGTCGCGTCGATGCGCTCCAGCAGGAGAATAACCAGTTGCGCGGCCAGATCGAGGAGCTCAAGTTCGAACTCGAGCAACTCAGGAGCCAGCAGCGGGAACTCTACCTGGATATCGAGCGCCG
Organism: Gammaproteobacteria bacterium; assembly: GCA_029287695.1. Taxonomy (GTDB): domain Bacteria; phylum Pseudomonadota; class Gammaproteobacteria; order Chromatiales; family Chromatiaceae; genus Sva-25. The sequence continues at coordinate 2,794 of JARFQQ010000172.1, forward strand.
CCTCGGTGGCGCTGAGGCCGGAGCTGCACGTGAAGCGCCGGTTTCGCTCGAAAAACAGCCCGAGGAACCGGCCGGCAAGCAGACCGACGAGCCACCCGCTGCCACACCGCCCGTTGCCCCGGATGGCGAGCGCCAGGAGTATCGTCGTGCCTACGACCTGCTCATGACGCAGAGGAAGTTCCCGGAGGCCATTGCGGCTTTCAACGCTTTTCTCAAGGCCTACCCCGATGGCAGTTATGCCGACAATGCCTGTTTCTGGCTCGGCGAGGCGCACTATGCAGACAATGATCTCGATGGTGCGATGAGCCATTTCAAGGAGCTCGTCGAGAGCTACAAGGACAGCCCGAAAGTGCCGGATGCCGTTTACAAGGTCGGCCATATCCATCGTCTCAAGGGAGAGAACGACAAGGCGAAAATGGTCTTTCAGGGCCTCGTCGATCACTACCCGGATTCACCCGCAGCAGAATTGGCGCAGCAGCGACTCGCGAGCTTCTGACCTCCTCCTGCACCGATGGTCTCGCTGCGTATCACCGAAATCTTCTGCTCGCTGCAGGGGGAGAGTTCCCTTGTGGGCCTGCCAACGGTTTTCGTAAGGCTCACCGGGTGCCCTCTGCGCTGCGGTTACTGCGATACCAGCTATGCCTTCAAGGGAGGCGAAACCCGCGCACTGGATACAATTCTCGAAGAGGTTGCTGCTTTCGGGGTCGAGCATGTCACAGTGACCGGTGGCGAGCCCCTGGCGCAGAAGGACTGTTCGCTGCTTCTCGTGGCGCTCTGCGATGCGGGCTACCGGGTTTCGCTTGAAACCAGCGGGGCTCTCGACATCGCGGATGTCGATAAACGGGTCAAGCGGGTGATGGATATCAAGACCCCGTCGTCCGGCGAGGTCGAGAGGAATCTCTGGAGTAACCTCGAGCTGCTGACAAGCGCTGACGAGGTGAAGTTCGTCATCGGAGATCGCGACGACTACGACTGGTCGAAAGAGATCCTGCGCGAACATGCGCTTGTGTCGCGTTGCAGCGTGCTTTTCTCACCGGCCTACGAGGCACTCGAGGCACGCATGCTGGCTAACTGGATCATCGCAGATCGCCTGCCGGTTCGTTTTCAGATCCAGCTGCACAAGTTGTTGTGGGGAGACAGGCCCGGTGTCTGAGAGAGCTGTTGTACTGCTTTCTGGCGGACTCGATTCGGCAACCGCCCTCGCGATCGCCAGGGATACCGGCTATGACTGCTATGCCCTGAGCCTATCCTACGGCCAGCGGCACGCCACAGAACTGGCAGCTGCAAAACGCGTTGCATCTGCGATCGGTGTCAACGAGCATCTCGTCCTTCCGATGGCGCTTGATCTGATCGGCGGCTCTGCACTGACGGACCACAGCATCCGCGTGCCCGAGAAAGAGAGCCCGGGTATCCCGGTGACCTATGTGCCGGCACGCAACACGATATTTCTTGCCCTTGCTCTCGGGTGGGCCGAGGTGCTGGAGGCAGATGATCTTTTCATCGGGGTCAACGCCCTGGATTATTCCGGCTATCCGGATTGCCGGCCGGTGTTCATCGAGGCCTTCGAACAGATGGCCAACCTGGCAACGAGACGCGCTGTCGAGGGGCAGAGAGTGCAGATCCATGCTCCCCTGATGCAGATGACAAAAGCACAGATTATCCGTCGGGGGATCACCCTCGGCGTCGATTATGGCCTCACGGTATCCTGTTACCAGGCGGATGCGGAAGGGAGGGCCTGCGGCGTTTGCGACTCCTGCCGCCTGCGCAGGCGCGGCTTCGAAGAGGCGGGAATCGCGGATCCGACCCGGTACGCGAGCGGCTGATTATCTTTATCGCGCTCCACCCTGCTGCTAGAATCCTCAGCCAGTGCTGTCCTGCAGCGGCCGCCACAAGCACACATTCAATGTGAGAGGGGAGAGAGATGCTTTTCGAATCATTTGCCACGGCGCAGTCCGTTTTTCTCGGGGCGATCTTCGTCATTGCGCTCATCATGGGCGCAATTGTCAACAAGACCAATTTTTGCACCATGGGAGCCGTCTCGGACTGGGTCAATATGGGTGACAGGGGGCGCCTGGGCGCCTGGCTGTTTGCCATTGCCGTTGCCCTGGTCGGTGTCGTTATCCTCGAAAATATCGGCCTTGTCGATGCAGATGGCGCCTTTCCTCCATACCGTAACGGCCAGCTGATCTGGGCTGAAAACCTGCTCGGCGGTATCCTGTTTGGTATCGGCATGACTCTCGCCAGCGGTTGCGGCAACAAGGCGCTGATCCGTGTCGGCGGCGGAAATCTCAAGTCGATCATGGTCGTGCTCATCATCGCTGTGATTGCCTATTTCATGATCAACCCCTTCCCCGGAAGTGACCAGACGCTCTTTACCCTGCTTTTCTACGACTGGATCCGTCCACTCTCCATCGACCTGGCTCGCAACCAGGACCTCGGCACCATCATCGCCGGGACGGACAATGCCGCAGCGGCCCGTCTCGTTATCGGTCTGCTGCTCGGCCTGTTGTTACTGATCCTCGTATTCCGCTCGGCAGACTTCCGTGGCAGCAAGGATAATATTCTCGGCGGGCTCGTCGTTGGTCTTGCGGTTCTCGCTGCCTGGTACGTCACCAGCAGCGTCATGGTCAGTGTTGATGAAGAGCCGTCGAGTCTTTCGGAATATGTACAGAACTGGGATTTTGTCGCCGAAAGCTCGGAAGGCAAGCCTGCAGACAGCCGCCCGCTGAATCCGCAATCCTTTACCTTCATCAATCCCATGGGCCAGACATTCGGTTACGCAAGCCAGTCCTTTGACAGTGCCTACCTGACCTTTGGCGTCGTTGCGCTGGTTGGTGTCATACTCGGATCCCTGTTATGGGCACTGATCTCCGGCAGCTTCCGCATCGAATGGTTTGCGTCCGCAAAGGATTTTCTGTCCCACTTTATCGGTGCCATCCTGATGGGCTTTGGCGGTGTGCTGGCAATGGGCTGCACGATCGGGCAGGGCGTCACGGGTATTTCGACGCTGGCGATCGGCTCATTCATCGCTTTCGCCGGAATTCTGCTGGGCAGTGCGCTGACCATGAAAGTCCAGTACTACAAGCTTGTCTACGAAGAGGAGGCGAGTTTCCTCTCTGCCCTGGTGGCTTCTCTGGCGGATATGAAACTGCTACCGAACGGTATGCGCAAGCTCGAGAAAGTCTGAGACGTTTGCCGGCATGCGCTTGTCTCTATTGCCGGTCCCAAAAAGAAAAACCGGCCAGAGTCTGGCCGGGTTATAGAAATTGTCGTCTGGCTTGGTTGGTGATCAAGATGGCATCCATTCGCCTTCTTGGGATAAACGCGATGACGTATTTCCATGTCATTCCATATCGACGACAGGTCCAGCATAGGAAACGAACACCCCGCTTGCTATCAGAATTGCCTGAAATCCGTGTAGGAAAATTCCTACAAGGAATGCGTTTACTCTCATGATCGGCCTTTTGCAGCGTGTCACAGAGGCAAGTGTCAGTGTCGATGGCGAGACTGTCGCAGAGATCGGCCGGGGAATTCTCGTACTGGTCGGAATCGAGAAGAGTGATACGGAGAATAACTGCTGCAAGCTGGCGGATCGCCTGACCTCCTACAGGGTCTTCCCCGACGAGAGCGGCAGGATGAACCTGAGTGTCACCAGCACCGGTGGCGGAATTCTGCTCGTGCCGCAATTCACGCTCGCTGCCAACACACAAAAGGGCACCAGGGCCAGCTTTACCCCGGCGGCGCCTCCCGAGACAGCTTCGGGGCTTTTTGACCGGCTGGTCGATGAAACAGGGGGGCGGCACCCGGAGACGGCATCCGGTATTTTCGGTGCCGACATGCAGGTCGCGCTCGTCAACGATGGTCCTGTTACTTTCTGGCTGTCTGCCTGATTTCACGTGTTATTCCGTGGCTGTCTGTAGGATAATGGCATGAATTCTGCGTGGATCCTGAACGCGCGCACTGACCTACTCACAACCATGCATTGATCGAGGACCGAGAGAATGAAATCACTTTTGCTGCTGCTTCTGATCAGCCTGACCGCAACGACAGCATCCGCACAGCAGGCATACACACCGGTTGAGGGCGTCAACTATCACGAACTGGAGACACCCCTGCAGACCGAGGGCAAGATCCAGGTTGCCGAGTTTTTCTGGTATGGCTGCCCACACTGCTACACCCTCGAGCCCTATCTCAAAAACTGGTTGACGGCTCTGCCGGCTGATGTCGAGTTTGTCCGGATTCCGGCCACTTTCAATCGTCCAAACGTGCTCATGCATGCCAAGACCTACTATGCCCTCGAGCAGATGGGCGTGATCGAACAGCACCACGAGGCGATCTTCCAGATGATCCACATCCAGAAGAACAAGCTGTCGACACAAGCGGAGATGGAACAATTCCTCGCTTCGCGCGGTGTGGATATCAATGCCTTCCGTGCGGCATTGGAATCCTTCGAGGTCAACATGAAGATGCAGGAAGCCATGCAGCTGGCCGGAGAGTACGGCGTCAGCGGCGTTCCGGTGATGGTTGTGGACAAGCACTATCGCGGAGGCAAGGCCAGCACCTGGGAGCAGAAATTCGAAAATATCAATTATCTGATCGAAAAGGCCAGGGCAAACCGCCGGACATCTGCTGCAAGCCAGTAATACTCGCAGCAATACATCACATGCCCCAGGGTGCTCTCAGCGGACGTGTGGCCGGAGAACGTCTCCGGCTGTTGAGCTATAACATCCAGTGCGGCATGGAGACGACGCAACACCGGGACTACTTCACCAAGAGCTGGCAACACTTCCTGCCGCATCCTGTAAAAAAGCAGAATCTCGATCGCATCGCTACCATGATCAGTGACTATGATGTGGTGGGATTGCAGGAGATTGACGCCGGCAGCCTGCGTTCTGCATTCGTCGACCAGACGGCCTACCTTGCCCACAAGGCAGACTTCGGTTACTGGCACAAACAGGTCAATCGCGATATCGGTCACCTCGGACAGTATGGAAACGGCTTTCTCAGCAAGATTCAGCCACACTCGGTTCACAGCTACCGACTGCCGGGACTGCCGGGGCGCGGCGCCATGGTGATTAATTACGGGAAGGGGAAACAGAAGTTATCGATTCTTCTGGCGCATCTTGCGCTGGGGCAGCGTGGCCGCTTGCGCCAGATGGATTTTCTGCGTGAACTGCTCGCGGAGAGCAACTACAACATTGTGATGGGTGACCTCAACTGCGACAGCGGGTCAAGACCGCTTGAACAGTTCCTCGAGAAGACCGGGCTCGTTGAGACGCTCAGGGGCATTCCAACCTATCCTTCCTGGCAACCCGTCAAGAAAATTGACCATATTCTGGTGACCGAGGGGTTGGTGACCGAGAACCCGGCTGTCGAGGATTTCCCCCTCTCCGATCATCTCCCGGTTCGGGTCGACGTTATCCTGCCTGTTTCTCTCTGAGGCGCGTCCGCAGGGCCTCGAGGTAGGCCGTGTCATCCGGCATCCTGTTCATCGCCTGCGCTTCCCACAATGCGGCTTCCAGTACCTCGATCATGGCGTGTTCCGCGGTGTGCACTTCGCCGTACGAGGTCCTGAATTCTGCATGCAGCTGTCTGATGCCCGGCGGCCTGTCCGTACTGATCTGTTCGAGCAGGGAGAGATGCAGGCCCAGATGGTAGAAAGGATTACCGCTCTCGGTACCTCCGGGGAAGTCCTTCTGGACCAGTGCTTCCCCCTGTTCGAACATCCCGTGATATTCGGGATGCAGTTCGATCACGTGCAATACCTGCTGTTCGAGCGGGGAGAGTGAGAGGAGTGGCTCCTCCCGCCTGTTCCAGCAGGCGATGAAGAAGCGCCTGATCTCTTCCCGATTATTTCCGAACATGCCTGTCGCGGAAATGGATGCCGTCTTCAGCTGCCTGCATCTTCAAGCCCGGTGCCCCGTTATTGCGGGACGGGCGCCTGGTTTGTCGCCGGCGGAACTGCTCCCTGGGGAACAGGTGCCATCGGGGCAGGAGGAGGCGTCAGCATTGGAGCAGGCGGGTAGAGCGGGTACTGGCCATAGGGGCCATAGCCTTCATAGCCACGGTAGTAGTTGTCGCCACGGAATTGGGTATTGCTATCAGCATCTGCAACCCCTTCTGCGTCGAAATCCATGCTCATGTCCATCTCGAAATCCATTTCCAGGCGTCCCGTGCCGTCAAACAAGCTGCCCCAGTCACCAAACCAGTCATTGACTCCCCGCGCTCCTTCTCTGTTGCTCCAGGGACCCCGGTCGAAAGGACCGTCGTTATCCCTGCTCTCCCACGCCTGGTAGGGATTGCGGCTGTACGGCGAGCCGCCCCTCATGCCGGGTGCCACGGGGCCGGCAGCGGGAGGCAATGGAGCCTGGAACTGCGGCTGCGGAGGCATCGGGTACATGGGCGGTGGCGGAGCCTGGAACTGTGGCTGCGGAGGCATCGGGTAGATGCGCGGTGGCGGAGCCTGGAACTGCGGCTGCGGAGGAAAGGGGGTATTCAGGGGCTGGCCATAGGGTGCGGCAGCCGGAACGGGGTTGGCGGCGGCAGCAAGACCGGCAGCTCCTGCCAGTCCCGTCATCAGGGCCAGCTTTACAGCCGTGAACTGGACTCTCATAGTTTTCTCCATCAGGAGTATGGGGGTAGATTTTTTTAGTATATAAGCAATTACTAAATTATTCACCCTGAATCGTTAAATATTCCGGCGCGGGATGAACAGAAACAGGACGCCTATTTTCGAGAGAGTACCTGGTTGCACTGTTGAGGCAGTGGCGGTCTGGATTTTTTGCCGGACGATTTCTTCCAGAGTTTGCGCTTGTCCGGGTGCCATTCTGCCAGTTCCTTGCCACAGCCGTCGCCTGCCGGTGGCGGCGCCTGGTTCTTGCATGCTGCATTACCCTGGGGGCATTTAAGGCGCACGTGAAAGTGGGAATGGTGCTTGAACCAGGGACGAATCTTGCGCAGCCAGCGACGGTCCTCCCACTCCATGTTGCAAAGCTCCATTTTGATGCGGGGATTCAGGAAGATGCGAGCAACCCGGGGGTCTTCGGCGGCGAGCCTGATCAGCTCTCCCTGCCTGTCGCTCCAGGCATCGTAATTCATGGTGAACTTGTGGCGGTCTGCCATCGCAACGGATTTGAGGTGGTCACGCTTGCCATCGATACGCTTGTAATCCAGTGGTAGCCAGATATCAGCATCGAGACCACTCTGGTGACTCGAGTGGCCGCTTGGCATCGGGCCGCCGCGTGGCTGGTTCATGTCGGCCACCAGCATGAGGCCCAGATTTTTGTCGGCAACCCTGTTGCCAAGATCCTGGATGAAGTCAATCAGGGCCGGGTGCCCGTAATAACGGTTGCGGGAGAGGCGAACCACCTGGTAGCCGCGGCCCTCGGCCGGGAGTGCTTCCCCGCCATTCAGGCAGCCGTTTGCATAACCTCCGATGGATTCGGCTTCTCCGTCGCTCGGGGCGGGAATATTCGACCAGGCATTACTGGTGGTTGCGATGCCTTGCATCGGAGCAAGGATGGCAAGCAAGGCTGCAAGTGATATCAGGCGCACGTGATGATCCCCCCGGTTTCCGTGGTCTTTGACTGCTTCCCGAGTAGCGACCAGTTGCCTTCCTGATCGCGTGTCTCCAGTCCCGAGAAGTCTGACTTGTAACGCATTTTTTTGCAGGATTCGATCCAGTATCCCAGATAGAGATGTCTTAAACCGAGGTTCCTGCATGCCTCGATCTGCTGAAGTATGCCCAGGGTCCCGAGGCTGCGCTGCGGCAGATCAGGGTCAAAATAGGTATAGAGTGCCGAGAGGGCGTTGTCGACCACATCTGTGACAGCGGAGAGCACCAGTCGTTCACCGAGCCATCCCTCGATAAGGATGGTTTCGCTCCAGTCGCTGACGAGGAAACGCCGCATATCGGCGATCGTGCTTGCAGACATTTCACCGTCAGCATGCCTGCTTGCAAGGTAGGTGCGATAGAGCGCGAGATGTTGCTCGTCGAACTCGGCATTCCTGCTCCTGATGACGATGTCGCTGTTGTTTTTCAGGGTACGGCGCTGTGAGCGGTTCGGGCGGAAGCGATTGACCCTGATCCGTGCAGGGATGCAGGCATGGCACTCACGACAACCCGGCCGGTAGACCATGTCTCCACTGCGGCGAAAACCGCTCTCCAGCAGGCGCCCGTAGTGGCCGGATGAAATGCGGAAATTCGGGTCAACGACGTGCATGCATGCAACCTGGCCAGCAAGGTAGCTGCAGGGGTGAGACATTCCCTGGTAGAGGTTGATCGTCACCTGGGTCATCTTTTCACGCTCGATTCGTCTGTCTGTTTCCAGGCAATCATGACCGCCGTCTCGATCGCCCGGCTGTTGAGCTCGAGAAATTCACTGCGATCGACAGATTCTGCTCCAAGACTGATGAGGTGCTCCGTGCCTACCTGGCAGTCGATAAATAAAAAGCCGGCTGTTGCAAGTTTATCAACCAGTTTCACAAGTGCAATTTTCGATGTGTCCGGCTGGCGACTGAACATGGATTCACCATAGAAAGCCGCACCGATTGCGACCCCGTAAAGCCCGCCTGCAAGTTCACCGTCACGCCATACCTCCACGGAGTGTGCATGACCGTGACGGTGCAGTTCGCTGTAGGCCTGCAGCATCCCGGTTGTGATCCAGGTGCCATCCTGTTCGGTCCGCGGGATCTCTGCACAGCTGCGTATCACCCGGTCGAACGCAGTATCGAAGGTGACACGGAAGGTTCCCTTCCGCAGGGTCTTCCGCAGACTGCGCGATACATGCAGTCTGTCGGGAAAGAGGAGTGTGCGCGGATCAGGCGACCACCAGAGCAGTGGCTGGTTGTCGCTGAACCAGGGAAAGATGCCGGAGCGGTAGGCGTTGAGCAACCGCGTTTCGGAAAGGTCCCCGCCAACAGCAAGCAGTCCGTTCGGGTCGGTTTCCGCCATGGACGGGGGCGGGAAAGGGGTGTCCGGATCCGTACCGTCGAGTGAAAAGAGCATGCTCAGGTCAGGCTGCCCTGCTGGCGGGGTTGTCTCCGCCT
>JARFQQ010000033.1 GCA_029287695.1 Gammaproteobacteria bacterium
GCCCATGTGCGCGACTGGGCGCTGGGTACACCTGAAGGAGACTGGGCCAGTATGAGCGTTGCTTCGGATGGCAGCTACGGGATCTCCGAGGGTATTGTTTTCTCTTTCCCGGTGACCTGCAGCAATGGCGATTACCGGATCGTTCAGGGACTGGAGCTCGATGCACTCGCGCGGGCACGACTCGCAGAATCGCAGAATGAGTTGCTCGAGGAGCGATCAATCATCGAGGAGCTGATTCCCGGGCGTTGACAGAAAAAGCCGGCCGGGGGCGATGCGGTTTGCATCCTTTCACTTTGAGTTCCCTGCATCGAATAACCGTTTCATGAACTGCTACTTTCCGGCTGCTTCTGCGGGTAGGATGTCAGCAACAAACCATTCCATCATACGAGGAGGTCAACGATGTTCAATGCCCTGATCCTGGAGCAGGAGGACGGCAAGACAGTCGCAACTGTGCGTCAACTGGAGGAGTCGGACTTGCCGGATGAGGAGGTGCTTGTCGATGTCGAGATGTCCTCCCTCAACTACAAGGACGGACTCGCCGTGACGGGGACGGGCAAGATCATCCGCGATTTCCCGATGGTGCCCGGTATCGATTTTGCCGGTACTGTCGCCAGCTCGGCAAGCGACCGGTTCGTACCGGGCGATCCGGTGATCCTGACAGGCTGGGGTGTTGGTGAGCGTTACTGGGGCGGTTTTGCCCGGAAGGCCCGGGTCAGGCCCGAGTGGCTCGTCCCGATGCCGGACGGTCTCGACGCGCGCAAGGCAATGACCATCGGTACAGCCGGACTCACGGCGATGCTCTGCGTCATGACGCTCGAGGAGGCCGGTGTGAAGCCGGGCTCCGGCAAGGTGCTCGTCACGGGGGCGGCCGGTGGAGTCGGCAGTGTCGCCGTGTTGCTCCTGTCACGGCTCGGCTACGAGGTAACGGCTCAATCCGGCCGGCCCGAAACGCGTGACTTTCTCGCGGGCCTGGGAGCAAGTGACTTTGTCAGCCGCGATGAGATGAATGAACCCTGCCGCCCGCTGGAAACCCAGCGCTGGGCCGGAGCGATCGACGTGACCGGCGGGACGATCCTTGCCCGCGTGCTTGCCGAGATGAACTACGGTGGTGCCGTGGCGGCCTGCGGCCTGGCCGCGAGTTTCAAACTGGAGACCACGGTCATGCCCTTTATTCTGCGCAATGTCAGTCTGCGTGGAGTCGACTCGGTCTACTGCCCGATCGAGCGGCGCACAGAAGCCTGGCGGCGTCTTGCACAGGAACTGCCGGACTCGGCATTCGACGAGATCGGCACGGTCATCGGTCTCGGGGACGTGCCTCAGGCGGCCGCGAATATTATCGCTGGCAAGATCAAGGGACGGACGCTGGTCGATCCGAATCTCTGAACGCAAACCCTGGTGACAGCCTGCGATCCCGATGCGAGGAGCAGGTATTCGCACGGACGAGGCAGGCGGAACAGCGCCGCGCTCTTTGCTCGTTCAGGATCGTCCGCTGCCTTGCAGGCTGCAGGTCAGGGTTGGGAAGTCCGGTTTCCTACATCAGGTGTAACACCAGGATATCCACTGCCAGCAACAGCAGCACGAAGGGGCCATTCCATCGCGGGAAGCTGAAGGCGCTGATCCCGTAGCGCCCCTGGATAGCAAGACTCAGTCCGCTGAAGGGAGAGATGCAGACGCCTGCGGCCCAGGTCATGAGAAAAGTCATTGCCAGCAGATCCGGGTCAGGAGAAGCCGGCAGGATCAGGCCGCTCGCGGTCGTGACGCTGATGACGGGATGGATGCCGAAAAGGCTCAACAGCACCATCGCCACGAGCAGCAGGCTTGCTTCTCCCGCTCCAAATTTCCCGGGTGTGAGGTCAATGCCCGATGCAGCCACGGCCGTCGAGATGCCTGCAGCCAGCACGCCCGCGGAGAGAAACAGCACCAGTTCCCCGGACATGCGGGGCAGACCCGCTGTCACGAAGCTGGCGAGTCCCGGCATGGCACTGCGGCCATGGCGCGCCAGCATGACCGTGAATGTCAGAAACAGTGACAGGGAAGAGATCAGCGTCAGGATGGAGAGGTCCGGGAAAGCGTTGTGGATCAGCATGACGGAGAGTGCAAGCAGGCCGGGAATCCAGAGTGCCCGGAAATTGAGCGGGTAGCCGCGGAACCCGGAGACATCAAATTTCTTTTCCAATTGCCAGAGGCTGAAGCCCAGTGCCAGCAGGGCGACAGGCAGGCCTGTGAGTGCCACGACGGTCAGGCTGGCTCCGGGAGCATTGGTCAATGCGATACCCATGGCTGCGAAAAAGGGCGACCAGCTGGCTGCCATGGCAAAGCCGCGGGAGAGCACCGTCGCCTGCAGGGGCGACAGGGGTCTGTTCCGGGACTGCCGGTCTCCGACAATCATGACCGTCGAGAGATTGATGACTGCACCGAAGAAGTGAATGCCGAACAGGGTGCGCCAGAGCGCGGCGCGCCCGGTCGGCAACTTTTCGTCGTCTCCTGTCGATGGCAGGGTAATCAGCCGGAGGAAACTCACCGAGGCGAGCATGGCGAGCATCGCCTGATTGGCTACGATGGCCTGCTCAAAGCGAGCAGATCCTGTTGCCAGTAATCCCCAGAAGAGCCCGGCTCCTCCGGCAGCAAGCATGATGAGCGACTGCAGGCGCTGGATACCGGCAATGTCCCGGGCGAGCAAAAGCCCGGCGCCCCAGCCGAAAATGCCGGCAATGATCACAGGGAAGGCAGGAAGGAAACCCTGTGCCACAGAGGCAAGAATCATGCATAACAGCAGGATACCTGCGAGGTGCTGCCGGTTCTCTTTCACTCGTGACTGTGTGCCTGGCGATAGCAGGGGCTATCCAGCAACAGCCTGTTCTGTGAGGGCGCCGCCTCGAAAAAGTCCACGCTTTGTACCTCGCATCCCGGAACAGTATGATGAGGTCCGTCCCACTCGATCATCAACCCCGCTTCTTCTGTCCCGGACCATTCGAGATAGTAGCTGCCCCTGATCCGTATGGCCGGCGACGCAGATGAAACTGCAGGGTCGAAGAGCTGCAGCACTGCCTCATGCGAAGCCGTGTGACAGACCACGAGGATTACGGGATCTCCACCCTCTTTGAGTGAGCGGATGAAAATGCCGGTCTTGCGGCAGCCGTCCTCCTCGCCATCGCAAAAACGACACTGACCCAGTGCCGCATCAATCAGGATGCGGCTCTGCTCGCTGACGGTCAGGTGCCATGCCATATCCCTGTTGCGAAGAAGCAGCCATTCAAGGGTTCTCCCCGTTTCGAGAACCCCGGTATGCATTTTTCCCGGTATTGGCTGCTCCGCGAAGACGGGTAGTACAGCAGCCAGCAGGCAGGCAAAAAGTCGAAGTCTGCCGGTCATCGTTCATCCGGTATCAGGATCGGGTATGAATCATGAGGTTAAATAATTTCCGGATGAAATGCATTCCGAACCTCCCGTGATGCTGTCGTGGTAAATATTTCAACCACATACTTGAGAAACCTGTCGTTGCGTATGTACTATTATAGGAGTGCAGATCACTGTCTGGACAGGGATACTCGTCCCGATTTGCCCGAATTGCATGCCCGCGCGGAACCGGTTGCTCGGCAACCATGCCAAAGGCCGGCAGCATGATCGCGAGGATAAGGTCTGATCGAGATTGACATTCGGGAGGCAGTGCAAGCCTACTTACAGCTGGCTAGACAGGTATTCGCCCATCAACATGCAAATAGCACAGGCTCTCGCCGCAGATGAGAGCAAGGCCAGAGACGAACCGGAACAGCTGGAGCAGGTTCAGGAGTCAGAGCTGGAGAAGACCGCTATCGTCAGGGAACAGCTGGCTCTGTTCAATCGCTACATGGTCCCGGCATTTACCTTTGTCATCGCCAGTACCCTGTTCCTCGCCTACATTCTCTATTCCGGTGTCGATCACAATGTGCTGACGGTCTGGGGCACGGTCATGATCGCCCTGATCGTTCTCCGCGCAGCGCTGGTGCCTCTCTTCAACCGGGTCCGGCACAGAGAGTACAGTACAGAGTGGTGGAGGTTTCTGCTGACAGCCAGCACGCTTGCTGTCGGTCTTTGCTGGGGCAGCGCCGGTATCTACCTCTTTCCGCAATTGCCGCTGCACCAGGCTTTCCTGCTCATGATACTTGTGGGTGTCGCTGCCGGATCTGTTCCGGTTCTGGCTCCTCTCATGACGGCAGGTTTGCTCTTTCAGGTGACCGTGCTCGCGCCGCTCATTCTCAGTCTCCTCATGCAGGGCGGGGAGGCCTACCAGGCCATGGCCGCCGTTGTTGCTCTCTACCTGCTCTTTCTGATGGTGACCTTCGCCCAGATACACAGGGGTACTCTCAATGCCATCAAGCTTCACTCCAGTAACCTGGAGCTGCTTGAAAACCTGCAGTCATCCCAGAGCCAGAAGGACAACCTCGTGCAACGGCTGCGCTCTGAAGTCGATGAAAAAAACCGCGCCCTGCTCGACATGCAATTCGCGATAAAGACAGCCGAACAGGCGAGCAAGGAGAAAGACCAGTTCCTCGCTACCATGAGCCATGAGATTCGTACCCCGATGAACGGCGTCATCGGGGCACTGGACCTGCTCGATAACCGGACTCTCTCGCCAGAACAGCAGGACCTGGTCGTCACGGCCAGCAGGTCGGCTGAATCGCTGATGAGCATCATCAACGATATCCTGGATCTTTCCAAAATCGAAAGCGGGCAATTCGAGCTGGAACGTATCCCGCTCAACATCCAGCAGAATACAGTCGATGTTGCGGCCCTGTGGCGACAGAAAGCAATACAGCAGGGTCTTGATTTCAAGCTCGAGATTACCGATGACGTGCCTGTCGATGTGGTCGGGGATCCGACGCGTTACAGGCAGGTTCTCAACAACCTGCTGTCGAACGCCATCAAGTTCACGGAGAAGGGGCGGGTCGGGCTGCGCCTTTCGCTGGCGCGGGAGAGCCGCATGGCCTATACGCTGCGGGTCGAGGTCTCCGATTCGGGAATCGGCATCCAGCCATCGGCGAAGGAGAAACTCTTCAGGCCATTCACGCAAGCAGATGGCAGCATGGCCCGCCGTTACGGCGGTACCGGGCTTGGACTTTCGATCACGCAACGGCTCGTGGAAATGATGGGTGGCCAGATCGACATCGAAAGCGAACCAGGGAAAGGCAGTATTTTCTGGTTAACGGTGAAGATGTGGCGTCCCGAGAGCGTTGAGTGGAAGCACAGGCAGGAGCTGCGGGACCTCCGGGTCCTCTTCGTCGGGGACCAGGAGACATTCAGAAGGTGCCTGGCCACGCCGCTGAAAAAACTCGGTATCAACAGCGATATCGCAGACGGGGCCAAAGCGGCACTGGAGAAGCTTGACTATGCGCTCAAGGTTGGCAAGACCTGGTCCTATGACGTCCTTCTGATCGATGAATACATGCAGCAAGGCGACGTACTCCAGTTTGCCCAGGAAATCTACAAGAGCCGCTTGCTCACCGGCGTTGGAATCGTCCTTGTCGGTAGCGAGGGTTCCTATACGCTGAGGAAAGCTGCTGCGATGCGCTCCATCGACCAGCTCCTGATGATTCCTTTCACGTCCGATACGCTCGAAGAGACACTGGGTAATTTCGGTTCGCACGGGAAGTACTCCCATATTTCTCCCTCCGGCCCGGGCGACAGGAAGAAGAGGAAGGCAGGCCCGGGTCGAGTGGAGGAAGAATCCGGACAGCGCAGACAGCGGATTGAGCCCGTGGCAAGAGTGCCAATCGGCCGGCTTGCGGGCAATGTGCTTGTTGTCGAGGACAATGAGATCAACAGGCAAATCACCACCAGCATGCTCAATCAGATGGGGCTTTCAGTGACTGAGGCCGAGAATGGCATCGATGCTGTCGATCTTTTCCAGAAAGAACGCTTCGATCTCATCCTCATGGATGTACAGATGCCCAGACTTGGCGGATGCGAGGCAACCGGCCTCATTCGCAAGATCGAGATGACCGATACGCGCTCCCGTGTACCCATCGTTGCCATGACTGCAAATGCGATGAAAGGAGACAGGGAAGTCTGTCTCAAGTCCGGAATGGACAGTTATCTCGCCAAGCCTGTCAAAAAGGATGCGCTCTACAAGGAGCTGTCAAACTGGCTCGGTCCGGGCTCCCGGGATGGCGAGCAGGTTGCGGCATCGACTGGTGACAGACCGACTGACGGCAAGCCGAAGGACAGCACCAAACCTGTGCGGGTACTGGTCGTCGAGGACGATGAATATGGCCAGATCCTCGTTTCAAAGATGTTGCAGAGGATGAAGGTCGAGACCCTGTCGGCACGCAATGGTTTCGAGGCCGTGAAGATTGCCAGGGGTGAGAACCCCGACCTGGTGCTCATGGATTGCCAGATGCCGGGTATGGACGGGTTCGAGGCCACCAGCAAAATCAGGGAACATGAGAAGCGCAATGGCTATACCGGAGTGCCGATCATTGCGATGACGGCAAACACCCTGCCACAGGACCAGCAGAAATGTTTCAGTGTCGGGATGAATGACTTTCTCGGCAAGCCGGTGACGATCAAAACCCTGACAGCCAAGATTGATGACTGGCTGAAAAGGTCTGTGACCATCCCTGTGACGGAAAGCGAATCGGGGGCTTCGGCGCCGGTGGCGCAGGAGGTGCATCTTGATAAGCGCACAGTCGAGGAACTCAGGGAGCTGATGCAGGAAAAGTTCCAGGCGATTATCGAAA
Organism: Gammaproteobacteria bacterium; assembly: GCA_029287695.1. Classification (GTDB taxonomy): domain Bacteria; phylum Pseudomonadota; class Gammaproteobacteria; order Chromatiales; family Chromatiaceae; genus Sva-25. Next base: position 6,717 of record JARFQQ010000033.1, read on the forward strand.
CCTACATGCGTGACGCCCCCATCCGCTTCAAAACCATGCGTGACGCGATTACCGCCAGTGACGCGGAGAAACTCTACAGGGCTGCCCATAGTCTCAAGTCAGCAAGCGCAAGTCTCGGAGCGATCAATCTCTCCGGGCTGGCCAGGCAACTGGAGCACATGGGACGCAACGAGGATCTCGAGGATGTCAGGGATATCTTCAACGAGGCTGTGAGGGAGTACGGTGTCGTCAGACAGGCGCTCAAAAAATACATACCCGTCCGCTGATATCCTTGCCACGGACGTTTACGGGGTCGTGATTCAGTCGAGTTGCTTGACGAGTACCCGGGAGTTGCGACGGTAGTTGTAGAGACTTCGCCTCGCCATCGGCAGTGATTGCACCTCTCCCTTTCTGAAACCGCGTTCCTGGAACCAGTGGCTGGATACGGTCGTGAGCACGAAAAGCGTCTCGATCCCCTGCTGGACTGCCATCTGCTCAAGCCGTTGAAGCAGGGTGTCGCCAAAGCCCTTGCCCTGGTAGTCAGGATGGACAGCGACACAGGCCACTTCCGCCATCGCGTCCTTTTCGTAGGGAAAGATTGCCGCGCAGGCGATGACAGTCCCGTCGCGCTCGATGAGCGTAAAGTGGTTGATTTCCGTTTCAAGTAATTCGCGCGATCGGCGAACCAGCATCCCTTTCTCCTCGAGAGGCTCGATGAGTGCGAGGATTCCACCGACGTCATCGATACGCGCCTGGCGAATAAGATCAAAGGGTTCGGGGCTGACAAGGGTGCCTGCCCCGTCACGCGTGAAGAGTTCCCTGAGCAAGGCCCCCTCGATGCTGCGCGACACGAGGTGTACGCGCTTGACACCCTTGCGGCAGGCTGTGGCTGCCTTGATCAGCAGAAGGCGCAACTCGGCAGAAAGTGACGCGCGGCGCGCGAGCGTCATGTCGACCTGGGCCGGCGTCAGGTGGCTGAGCGTTTTACCACTGCGTTTCAACGACTTTCCCTCGGTCAGCAGAATCAGCTTGTCCGCGTTGATCGAAGCGGCGACGGCTGCAGCGACATCGGCTGCGCTGAGGTTGAAGACCTCACCGGTCGGTGAATAACCGAGCGGCGGAATCACGACCAGGTTGCCCGACTCGAGCTGGTTGCATATCGCCCTGGTCTCGATGCGCCTGACTTCACCGGTGTAGAGATAGTCGGTGCCTTCGCGCACGCCGATCGGGCGAGCCGTGACGAAGTTGCCGGATGTGACGCGAATCTGCGCTCCGGCCATCGGCGAGTTGGACGCGGCCGTGGAGAAGAGGGCCTCGATTTCAACGCGGACGCTGCCGGCGGCCTCCTTGACACAGGTCAGGGCCGTTTCATCGGTGACGCGCAGACCATTGATATAAGCCATTTCGGCATCGCGCAGGCGCAACCTCTCCTCGATCTGCGGACGCGAGCCATGCACCAGAACCAGTCTGATACCAAGCCCGTGCAGCAATGCGATGTCGTGAATCAGCGTCGAGAAATTTTCGTCGGCGACAGCCTGGCCGCTGAAAGCGAGCACAAAGGTCTTGCCCCGGTGTGCGTGCACGTAGGGCGAGGTTGCGCGAAACCAGTTGATGAAGCTGTCTGACACGATTCGGCTCATGGATCAAAAACATCATTGAAACGGAAAAGTACGCAAGGCGCAATTGCTTTTCCAGCCTGCATGGGGTGAAGGATTCGGGGTTAGCTGATATTGATCAGCAGCCAGCCTGAAAAGGGTGCAGAGCGGATACGAATGTTTGACACCTGACATGAGTCTGCCTACATTCAGAATTGAAATCACAGACCGGGCAACACACAGATGTCTGACCCACGCCTTGCGCACGCGGTCGAAGCCGGACTCTCCCAATGGGGGGAGAATGCGTCCAGCCTCCTTCAGGTACTGATCCATATCCAGCAAACCCTCGGCCATGTGCCGGACGGGGCGGTTGAGCGCCTGTCGGAAAAACTCGGGACTTCGCACGCTGTTATCGACGGGATGGTCTCCTTCTACAGTTTTCTCTCCCGTGAGCCGCTTGGTGCATATGACTTCCGCTTCAGCGACAACATTATCGATCGAATGCTTGGCAGCCGGGAATGTGCGGATCGGCTGATGCAGAAACTTGGACTCGAGGCCGGCAAAACCGATACGGACGCGGGGGTCACTGTCGACTATACATCCTGTACCGGTATGGGTGACCAGGGGCCTGCGGCCCTCATCAATGGACTGACCCTCACAGGGCTGACGCGGGAACGTATCGATGTCATTGCGGATCTCGTGGCGCGCAATGTTCCGGTCGAGGAGTGGCCACCGGAATATTTCCGGGTCCGGGAGAACCTCATCGCTGGCGATATCCTGCTCGGTGACTGGTACCATCCCGGCGCCTCCATGCAGGCCGTACAGAGTATCGGCAAGGCAACAATTCTCGAGCAAATCGAATCATCGGGCCTGCGCGGACGCGGCGGTGCAGGCTTCAACACCGGCATGAAATGGCGTTTCTGCGCACAAGCCGGTGGCGATGAGAAAGTCGTGGTGTGCAATGCTGACGAGGGTGAACCGGGCACATTCAAGGATCGCCTGCTTTTGCAATCCTATGCTGACCGCCTCTTCGAAGGCATGGCTCTCTGCGCTGCCGTCACCGGCGCGCAGACAGGTTTTCTCTATCTGCGCGGCGAATACCGCTACCTGCTGGAACCGCTCGAGGCGGAACTGCAGAAGCGCCGTGATGCCAAACTGCTGGGCAAGTCGGTTCTCGGGCAGGCCGGTTTCGACTTCGATATCCAGATCCATCTCGGTGCCGGCGCCTACATCTGTGGTGAAGAGTCGGCATTGATCGAATCGCTCGAGGGAAAGCGTGGTGTGCCGCGCATTCGTCCGCCTTTTCCCGTAACCCATGGCTACCTTGGCCGCCCGACTGTTGTAAATAATGTCGAGACCTTTATTGCGGCTGCCGGCATCGCGGAGAATGGTCCGGAATGGTTGCGCGCGCGTGGTACGGAAGCCTCTCCCGGAACCAAGCTGCTGAGTATCTCGGGAGACTGCGACAACCCCGGCATCTACGAGATCCCGTTCGGAATGACGATCGCCGAAATTCTTGACCTGTGCAACGCCAGTGATACACAGGCGGTGCAGGTTGCCGGCCCCGCAGGCATCATGCTGGCCCCGCAGGAGTTCGGCAGGAAAATCGCC
>JARFQQ010000038.1 GCA_029287695.1 Gammaproteobacteria bacterium
GAGAGGAATATCAGCGGTCGAAGCCGCAATAATCCGACAGGAAGCGCCCTATTCCCTTTTCTTCAAACGCTACGTGATCCCACTCCTCGGCAGAGAGAATGTGGCGATACGCCTCCTTCAGAACATAGGCATATGCATCGACAGCTGATCCCTGAGCTGTCAGGACAGTTACTGCCGCGCGCACATAGTAGTCGCCCTCGAAGCGGTCCAGCCGCACCAGATCGTCCGGCAAGATTCCGTAGTAGAGGACGCCCTCCAGGCATGAACCTGCGGCGCCCGGAATGATCGCGGGGTAAGTCTCGCCGCGTACCTGCCTGCGTACGTACCCGCGCAAGGTCGCGTCCAGTGAGCGATAGCTCGCGTCGACCACGCGGCCCCAGACTTCGGGAAACATCAGTGATCCGTAAGTGAAGAGGTTGTTCATGCGACAAAGTGTCCAACATCCATGCTCCGGATGTCGAGACAGCAGGATGCCCGCATGACAGAGGCGAAGAGAAGCATAGTCCATGGAGTCGCCGCAGAAGATGCATGAAACAGCGATCGAATCCCGGATAGAATCGGCCCGGACACAGATTACATCGGAGACTCTGGCCCATGACATCGAATACACCGGAGGAGAACCGCGTCACCATCCACTACTGCACCCAGTGCCGATGGCTCCTGCGCGCCGCCTGGATGCAGCAGGAGTTGCTGACGACCTTCGAGGACGAGCTGACGGAGGTGGCACTGCGCCCCGGCACCGGCGGCGTGTACGACATCCACCTTAACGGAGAACTGGTCTGGTCGCGCAAGCAGCAGGGGCGCTTTCCGGATATTAAGGAGCTGAAACAGAAAGTGCGCGACATGGTCTCGCCGGAGCGCGACCTGGGGCACACCGACAGACCATGATCTAGAGCCCCAGTTCCTGCCAGCGCTTCTCGAGCCGCTTCACAGAGACGGGAAAGGCAGTTTTGACCTCCTGTGCAAAAAGAGAGATTCGCAGTTCCTCGATTGACCAGCGAAGCTCTTCGAGACGCTCGTCATGCCGGTGCTGATCCAGCATCTTTTCATAGCGCGGTTTCCACTTATCGAGCATCTTTTCGAGTTCACGCAGTGACTGCCGGTCACGTGCTGCAGCATGCTTGAGCTTCTCCAGGCGCAGTTCAAGCGCTTCGAGATAAGCGGGATAACGCTGCAGATGCTCCCATGGTGTCTCCTGGAGGAAGCCCTGGTAAACAAGTCCGTCAAGCTGCAGCTGCATGTCCTGGACGGATGCCAGCCAGTTGATTGCCGTCATTGACGACAGCTGTTTGCGCAAGGTCTGGTAGCCATCGAGTATCTCCGACACCAGTTTGACTGTTTCACTGGCGACGCCCATGAGGTCGGCCTTGTGACGCCTGATTACTGTCTCGAAATCCATCTGCTTGCGGATGTCGGCATGCTCATGCAGGAAGGTGCGATCGATGACCAGGCTCACGAGTTCCTGCTCGATGTCGACCTTGCTGCCGCGTGCGGGTGCCCTGGCTATCTGCAAGCGCATGCGATCAAGGCCGGGAAGCTGTTTGTGAAGATGTTTCACCTGTTGCGTGACTGTCAGCATGATCAGCCGCCGAAGCCCCTTGCGATGTTCATGGAGAGCATTGGAGCGGCTGTCGAGTATGCGGATTGCGACATCCTTGCCCGTGTCGACAAGTGCGGGGAACCCTGTAAGGCTGATCCCTGCCCTGTCGATGCTGACCTGCTCCGGCAAGTCGCCAAAATCCCAGCGAGTGATGCCCTCCTGCTCAATGGCATGAGAGGGCATACGCTGTATCCGGGAGCCTTTCCCGTTGCCGGCAGTCTTGCGTTTGAGCCGGGCAAGTTTCCTGCCGGAGGCAAGATTTTTTCCATCTGCAGCGATGATGCGGAGATTCATTTTCAGGTGTGGCGGCAGATCCTCATCGGGCCAGTCAGTTTCGGAAACATGTACACCGGTTATCTCCTTGAGTGCAGCAGCAAGCGCCAGCAGCAGGGAACCACTCGAGGGTTTGAGACGCGCAAGGACAGCCTTTGCCGTATCAGGAATCGGGACGAAGTTGCGCCTCAGCGGTTTGGGCAACCCGCGTAAAAGCGTCGTGATACGCTCTTCGAGCAAACCGGGCACCAGCCATTCCAGCTGCTCCTCGGTTATCTGGTTCAGAACCTCTTCGGGTACGACAAGCGTGACACCATCATTTTTCGCACCCGGCTCGAAATGGTATTCGAGCGGCAGGCGCATGCCGTTGATCTCGAGGGAATCCGGAAACTGCTCTTTCTCGACTTTCCGGGCCCCGGGTCTGAGCAAGTCCTGCTCTGTCAGGTGGAGCAACTTCGGCTGTTGCTGCGTTGCCTTGCGCAGCCACTGCTCGAACTGCGGCGTGCTGTAGATCCCTTCCGGAATACGCTCATCATAAAAGTGATAGAGGGCTTCCTCGTCGACAAGGATATCGCGGCTGCGGGACTTTGCCTCCTGCTGGCGCAGGGCTTTGAGAAGCTCGAGGTTATGTCGCCAGAATGGCGCACGTGTCTCAAAGTCTTCATCGACAAGCGCCGAACGAATAAAGATCTCGCGTGATGTTACAGGATCGACCGGCCCGAAATTGATACGCCGGCGCCGCACAAGGGTAAGGCCATAAAGCGTGATTTTCTCGTACCCGGCGACCTGGCCGCGTTTTGACTGCCAGTGTGGTTCCGAATAACTGCGCTTGAGCAGATGGCCGGCCATCGATTCGATCCACCGGGGCTGAACCATCGCCAGAGTGCGTCCATAGAGCCGCGTCGTCTCGACCAGCTCTGCTGCCACAATCCACTTTGGCTGCTGTTCAAAAAGAGAGGATCCCGGAAAGGCGAAAAAACGGCTGCCTCTCGCGCCCTTGTAGTCACGGTCGGAGCCGCTCTCTCGAAAACCGATATGGGATAACAGTCCCGAAAGGATTGCCATGTGGATCTCCTCGTAGCCAGCGTCCTGCCGGTTTTCCCTGTAACCCAGTTCATGCATCTGCAGCCTGAGTTGCTGGTGGATATCGTGCCACTCCTGGACGCGGGTCGGTGAGAGAAAATACGCGCGGCAGTGCCGGACAAACTTGCGACGTGTCAGGTGATGACGCTGCTCCTCGAGATGCTTCCAGAGATTCACATAACCCGTAAAATCGGAATGCGGGTCATGGAATAACCTGTGGGCCTCGTCCGCAGCCTGCTGCTTGTCGAGCGGTCGATCACGTGGATCCTGTATGGAGAGGGCTGCTGCGATTATCAGCAACTCCTTGAGGCAACTGCCATGCGCTGCCTCGAGGAGCATGCGACCGATACGCGGATCGACGGGAAGACGCGCGAGTTGCCTGCCGATGCGCGTCACGCTGCGCTCACCGTCAACCGCCCCGATCTCCTCGAGCAGCCGATAGCCGTCCCGGATCAGGCGCTTGTCGGGTGGGTCGATGAACGGGAAAGTCGCGATATCACCGAAGCGCAGCAACTTCATCTGCAGGATGACCGAGGCGAGATTCGTGCGCTGGATCTCCGGCTCCGTGAACTGGCGCCGGCTCTCGAATTGCTCCTCGCTGTAGAGACGAATACAGATACCCTCGGCAACACGGCCACAGCGTCCCTTGCGCTGGTTTGCCGAAGCCTGACTGATAAATTCGACTGGCAGACGCTGCACCTTGCTGCGATGGCTGTATCGGCTTATGCGTGCGAAACCGGTGTCGATGACATGACGGATACCCGGTACGGTCAGCGAAGTCTCGGCAACGTTGGTTGCCAGTATGATCCGCCGCTTGCCGGAGGAACGGAAGATTTTCGCCTGATCGGCAGGGGAAAGACGCGCATAGAGTGGTAATACCTCTGTTGCCTGCAACTTGTGCTTGCGCAATGTCTCCGCTGTTTCCCTGATCTCGCGCTCACCGGAGAGGAAGAGCAGGATATCGCCGGAATCCTCGCGCGAAAGCTCGTCAACGGCATCGATAATTGCCAGTTGCATTGCCTCGTCACGCTCGGAAACACCCTCTTCCTCAAGTGGCCGGTAACGGAGTTCGACCGGGTAGGTTCTGCCGGAAACCTCGATGACCGGCGCATTGTCGAAATGTCTCGAGAAGCGTTGCGGATCAATGGTGGCCGAGGTGATGATGACCTTGAGATCGCTGCGTCGCTTGATCAACTGTTTGAGATAACCGATCAGAAAATCGATATTGAGACTGCGCTCATGCGCCTCGTCGATGATCAGGGTGTCATATTCATTGAGCCAGGCATCCCGCTGTATCTCGGCAAGCAGGATGCCGTCGGTCATGAGCTTGACACGTGTCTGCGGTCGGACATGATCCTTGAAACGCACCTTGTAGCCGACCAGCGTGCCGGGTTCAGTCGCGAGCTCTGTGCTGATGCGCGACATCAGGCTTCGAGCGGCAATGCGGCGTGGCTGGGTATGGCCGATCCGTCCATGCGCACCCAGTCCCATCGAAAGGCATATTTTCGGTAACTGGGTAGATTTTCCGGAACCGGTTTCGCCACAGAGGATCACAACCTGGTTCGCAGCAATGGTCTCGCGGATCTGATCAAGACACCCGGTAATCGGCAGGCCTCGCGGGAAATCGATCTCCTGCGCGAGTTCACGACGTGCTGCCACTGTCTGCAGCGACCCCTCAATCGCCTTTTCGAGTTTCTCAAGGCCCAGATCGACAGGCTGTTTGTTTTTCAGGCGCCGTTTCAGGCCGCCAAGGCGTTTTCTGAATGCGTGGCGGTCAGCAAGCAGGCAGTCATCAATGAGGGAGTCGTCCGGAAACCGGTGCTCGTCATGCATGGTGGGCAGAATTGTAACCGGATTTTCATAACAACTTCGGATAGAATCAGCATCAAGAGCAAACAGCAAATCGAATGCGCATGTCAACCAACAGCATCAAGATTTCAGCGGACGCCATTCGCAACAGTATCAAGGTTCCCAAACATCCGGTCTGGCCTGAACTCTCGGGCGAGGAGAAAGCGGAACTGAAGGAACGCATCAAGCTACTGCTCAAGGAACAAAACGCCGTCCTGGTTGCGCACTACTACACGGATGGCGATCTGCAGGCACTGGCCGAGGAAACAGGCGGATGCGTCGCTGACTCACTCGAAATGGCGCGCTTTGGCACCAGCACGCATGCAGAGACAATCATTGTTTGCGGGGTGCGCTTCATGGGCGAGACCTCGAAAATCCTCAACCCCGAAAAACGCGTGCTGATGCCCGACCTCGATGCAACCTGTTCACTCGATGTCGGCTGCCCCGCCGATCTCTTCTCGCAATATTGCGACGAACACCCGGATCATACAGTCGTCGTTTATGCCAATACTTCTGCTGCCGTAAAGGCCCGTGCCGACTGGATGGTGACATCGGGAATCGCATTGCCGATCGTGAGTCATCTCAGGGAGCGCGGTGAAAAAGTGCTCTGGGCACCGGACCGGCACCTCGGCAAGTATATCGAGAAAGTGACCGGAACCGATATGCTGCTCTGGCCAGGCTCGTGCGTCGTGCATGAAGAATTCAAGTCCGTGGCGCTCGAGCGCATCCGGCGCCTGCACCCGGATGCAGCCGTCCTCGTGCACCCGGAATCCCCCGAGCATGTCATCGATCAGGCCGATGTCGTCGGCTCGACCACACAGCTCATCAAAGCAGTATCCGAAATGGAGCAGGACAAGTTCATCGTGGCAACAGACGACGGAATTTTCTGGAAGATGCAGCAGGTTGCACCGCATAAAACCCTGATTTCGGCCCCGACAGCCGGCGAGGGAGCGACTTGTGAGTCTTGCGCCCACTGTCCCTGGATGGCCATGAATTCACTCCAGAACCTCGAACAGGTCCTGATCAACGGAGACAACGAGATTCACATCGATGAGGCTATTCGGCAGAAGGCGCTGATACCGATCGAACGCATGCTCGTTTTTGCCGAGGAGCATGGAATCAGCGGCAAGTATACTGGCGACTGAGCAACTCAGCCTCAGAGCGTCCTGTTGATCTCGCGGCCGATCTTCTGAATGTCGGGAATGATCATGCTCTCTCCATGGAACCTGACATTCGCCAGTGCGAAGCTGTCCTTGACGGCTGATTCTTCTGTCAGCAAAACACCTTCCTCAACCTGCAACATCCGCGGCACTGCCCTGACGAGGATTCCAACAGCCGGGTAATTACCCGATGCATCCAGCAGGTTGCAGATAGCGATCTTTTCCTTGTGATGCCCGGGCACATAGGCTTGCCCATTGAGTTTTTCATAGGAGATGACAGGAACGTTGTTCCCGTGCCAGTAGAGGTCGCCATGAAACCAGTCAGGTTTCCCCTGTCGGTCACGTGCCTTTTCGTAATGGAATGAAATATCAGCCACGGCATTCTGTGGCAACAACAGTGATGCCTGTCGAAGAGGCAGCAACAATGCGCGCAGGCCGGCAGACCGCTGCTCGGCGTTCATGCTCTGAACCTCCTGTCTGCGGCAAGTTCGCTGATACTTTCAAGCAGCTCCTTCTCCTGAAAAGGTTTGCCCATGTAGGATTCGATCGACAACTCCCTTGCGCGCTCCCTGTGTTTGTCACCGGTACGGGATGTCACCATGATGATAGGTATTTCCTTGTATCGATCACTACTGCGCAAATGACGGGCCAGTTCGAAGCCGTCCATGCGGGGCATTTCAATATCAAGAAGGATGACATCAGGCCGTGCGTGTTCGAGTTGTGCCAGTGCATCAACACCGTCCTTTGCTGTCATGATGTCATAGCCGTTCCTCTCGAGCATGCCGCCTGTCACTTTTCTCATCGTGATGGAATCATCGATCACCATGACCATCAGGGGCTGTTCTGCAGCTTCCTGAACTTCGACGGGCTCCTCTCTCTCTCCCATCTCGAGATTGATCAGTGCTGTCGGGTCGATGACAATCGCGGCGTTACCATCTCCCTTGACAGTGCCTCCGATGATCCAGGGAACGGTTTCAAGTTGCGGCCCTACAGGCTTGAGGACAATCTGACTGTGTCCATGTACCTCTTCAGGATGCAGGGCGATATGCTTGCTGCCGGAACTGACAAGCAGTAATGAATGCCATTTGCGCTTGTCGGCCGGCGGCTGCTGTTCCTGGCCAAAGTACTCACCTAGACTGGTGATGCGGTAATGCTTGTCCCCGTAGGTGTAGCCTTCCCGGCGTCCCGAATAACAGGCATCCAGCTCGTTCCTGGTTACCCTGACGACACTGTCGATACTCGAGGATGGAATCGCGTACCAGACACCGTTCTGATAGAGCATCAGGGCATCCGTTATGGCGATATTGAATGGAAAGCTGATCCGGAAACTTGTGCCCTGGCCCTCGAGGGATTCAATATTCAGTCTTCCCCCGAGATTCTCGACTTCGTTGACGACGACATCGAGACCAACACCACGTCCGGAGATCTGGTCAACACTGTCAGCTGTCGAGAATCCCGGCAATGTTGCCAGGCGCAGGATATCCTCGTCACTGAGAGCATCATTCGCACTGATCAGTCCTTTCTGCAGCGCGCGTTTCCTGATCGCATCTTTGTTGAATCCCCTGCCGTCATCCGAGACGGTGAGTATGATCTCCATACCCTCGCGTGCAAGGCTAACCCTGATGAGTCCCTGTTCACTCTTGCCGGCTTCGAGTCGCTGTTCGGGAGACTCGATACCGTGATAAACCGCATTGCGTAACAAGTGCTCCAGGAGTGGAATCGTACGATCAAGCACACCGCGATCCATCTCCTGCTGCTCACCGAGAATGCGTAAGTCAGCATTCTTGCCTGTCGAGGCACAAGTCTGGCGTACCAGCCTGGTGAGTCGCGGGACATGCTGCGTGAATGGCACCGTGCGGGTGTGAAGCAGTACGTCCTGCAGATCGGAAGCAAGTCTCGAATGCTGCGACAGCAGCATGTCAATTTCATGCTGGGCCTGGTCGAAGCCCTGGGAAATGTTGCCGAGGTCACTGATCGTTTCTGCAAGCGCGCGTGACTGTTCCTGGATAGCAGAGTACTGGTCCAGTTCAAGTGGATCGAAACCCTCCCCCCCCGGGTAGTCTGTGTCTTTCTGATATTGAGAGAGTATGTGCGTCTCGGCCTCGATTTCCAGGCTGCGGAGCTGCTCACGCAGCCTCTTGAGCGTCTGTTCAAATTCGTTGAGGTTTGATCGAATGCTATTCCGCTGCTGTTGCAGGCGCGACCCGAAGGTTATGACCTCGCCAACACCATCAACGAGGCGGTCGAGAATGTGGGTCGATATCCGTACGCGCCTGTTCGCGTCATCTGTGACGACCGGACGCCTGCGCCGCGGGAATGCCACGATCTCGGCAGTGATTCTGCCCTCCTCTTCCTCGATGTCACCGGAAGCGTCCTCTTCTTTCTCAGATGTATGTTCAGCGGCCTCGTCACCCTCTGCTCCAGCAAGCGTCTCCTTCCGGAGGGTGGCGTCTTCCGGCAGCTGTTCTCTCTCTTCTGTTGTGCTCGTCCCGGTCTCCAGAGGCGATTCAAGCATGGCCAGGATTTCGCTGCCTTCTTCCACCGGACGGTTGTTTTCCAGAAGCTCGATCTGGGTGTGAAGAAAGTCTGCTGCCTTTCTCGAGAGCGTGTAAACACGGCTGTCATCGATGATGTCA
>JARFQQ010000060.1 GCA_029287695.1 Gammaproteobacteria bacterium
CAGGGGATGTATCGTCTCGACCCGGGAGATCCCGGGCATCACTACGCGAACCGCTTCTGGAAATCCGCTGGTATCAGCTGAAGCCCGGTACGGAGCGACCTCTCTCGCCCGGCGAAGATAGCGCACTGCCCTGGAACCTGACTGCGCCGGGAGTACGCGAATAACCGGCATGCCACTCAATCACCCTGCGTCCTCTTTTTCCAGTTTCGACAGTTCCATTGATCAGGATTAGTTACTTCCGCATTCGTGCTTTTCAAAGCCCTGCAAGGCTTCCATTATTTTCAGTGAAGAGCCAGAAAAAGAGGAGATATTCTCATGAAACCCATTGGCAAAATTCTATCAGCCGGCCTGCTCGGACTCGCACTGGGCACAGCAGGGTCAGTGCAAGCCGATTTTTCCTTCGGTGACTCATCTTTCTCCTTTGGTGATGATGATGACTGGTGGGGTCCGGGTCGGGGGAACCCCTACCCGGTTGCGCCCTATGCTGCTCCTGGCTGGGGCAGTCCTGCCTACTATGGCCCCTGGGGAGCACCCCCGCCCTATTATCTGCCGCCGCGCCTCGGCAGCTTTGACCGTAGCATCATGCGGCAGAAACGTCAGCGCCAGATGAGCAATCACGACGATGCGATGGAAGAGCTTGGCGACATGATCTATGGCAGGTACAGATTCGAACGCGAGGAAGCCATTGAACTGGCACGCCAGATCGAGGCAGCAGCCGGTCCTGCTCTCATCCGCAACTTCCACCCGGGCGCGATCGCGACTGACGGTTCGCATACCACACCGGCATTCTGGGGCAACGAGGCGGCTTTCAAGGCCAACGCGGATGCACTGCAGGCAGCAGCCGGGGCCCTGGCTGATGAGCTCGAAAAAGACCTGGTAGCGGAAGAAGGCGCCGGGACGACCGAAGAGGCCCGTGGCAGGCGCTACGAGAAGCCGGTATCGCCGGAAGTCAGGAACAGGTTCAACCAGGTCGCAAATGCCTGCCGGGCCTGCCATGCCACCTTCCGTGGACCGGAGTGGTAAGAATTATTTCCACAGCGACGCTTTCTTCATTACACTCAATGAACGGTCAGGACAAGGCACCTGACCGTTCCTGACATCATAATTTGAATAAATACTGAACCCCTACGGAGTTGGAGCATGCACAGATTCCAGAAAGCAATTATCACGGGCTTTTTCAGCCTGGCCCTCATGGGCGCCGGTAACGCACAGGCATTCTCGTTTGGCGATTCGTCTTTTTCATTCAGCGATGACCGCTGGGGGCCTGGCTGGGGCGACCCGTACTACGGCAGAGGCTATGGCTATAACCGTGGATACAGGGGCAACAGAGGCTACCCGGGACGCTCGTGGGGAGGCCCGGGATGGGGGCGCGATTACGGCCCCTCTTTCAGCAGCAGGCCATGGCAACGTGATCGCCGCTATTTCCCGCGCTATCGCAACTACGATCCGCGGATGACGCCGCCGCCAGCGCCTCAGGGTGCTCCGGGTGGCTGCCCGGCGGAGACTGGTCCCGCGAACTGATCAAGCCTTCTGAACTGTCCTGCAGATCAGCGAAACCGGCAGCCTGAAAAGGCTGCCGGTTTTTTATTTCAACCATGACAGAACCACAGAAAGGATCAGAATCGAGCCACCGACTCGCCACCATGCTCTATCCAGCCATGGATCATTTTTCTCGTCGTGAAACCGCTCGAACACCTGCCCTCCCTGTCGATGACGATTACGCCCCCCCTGCCACGCACCTTTCGCGTCAGATACTCGATCCCGGCTCTTGTGGCCTCGACAGCATCCATCTCCTGCATGTAGATGAAATCGGCGATGGTCTTTGAAATCACCGAGCGCATGAATTCCTCACCGTAGCCTGTCGCCGAGACAGCACAGGTCTCGTTATCGGCATAGACGCCCGCACCGATGATCGGTGAATCCCCGACGCGCCCCATGCGCTTGTTCACGATACCGCCCGTGGAGGTGGCAGCGGCCAGGTTACCCTGCGGATCACGGGCGATCGCGCCAATGGTGCCGTATTTCTGATCCTCGCTGTCTTCGTCGGAACTGTCATGATCGAGCATGATCCTGTGATGCAGACGCGCCTCCTTGTATTGCTCGATGCGATCCGGGGTAAAAAAATAGTGATCCGGGGCAAGGTCCATGCCGCAGTGCTCGGCAAAGCGCATTGCGCCCTCGGCGATGAGCATCACATGTTCACTCTCGGTCATGACGAGCCGCGCAAGCTGGACCGGGTTGGCGATGTTCTGCACGGCAGCAACAGCACCGGCAGCAAGATCTCGCCCGTCCATGATGGCTGCATCCATCTCGACCTGGCCGTTTTCATTGAGTACGGAGCCACAGCCCGCGTTGAAGACGGGATCATCCTCAAGCAGCGAAGCGCACGCCTCGGCGGCTTCCAGCGCCGAGCCGCCGAGCTCCATGACCTGACGTCCGTGCTCGAGGACACCGCGGATACTCTCGAGGTAACGCACGGCCGTCTTTTCATCCTTGACATTGTCGAGTGCACCGGCACCGCCGTGCACCATGAGGGAATAGCTGGCTGATCGATTCATGGATTTCGAACTGAGAAGTTGTCGACCAGTGCACTGCGCTCGGCCATATATGCGGCCGACATTATCAAAGACGCGATGCGAGTTCTACAAAGAGTGCATCCTGCACTTCTCTGGAACCGGCCAGTAAAACGACCAGTTTACCGACCAGGACAGTTCCCCAGTTGACGAGAATCACCCCTTCACCTGTTTGCGGATCGTACTCGATGCCGGTGAGGTCGATGGTACCAAGATGTCTGTGAACCGTGCGCATGGTCACGGCCGACCACCGGGAAATGCCGAGCTTGTTTGCGATGAGAGTCGGGTAGGATGCGCCGTTAAAACGCGGGTTGCACTCGATCGCGCTAAAGCGCGGCCCGCTCCTGGTCTCGATGACCGCGATGTCGAACGCGAAGATCCCCCTGATCCCGCGCTCGAGCAGCCAGTATGCGAGCGGATCGACAGACTTCCACGGGGCGTGACAGGCGGGCACGCGATTACCCTGGTGTGCAAAACCCTCGAGGATCTGTTCACTTGCCGCCAGGCGCACCAGCCTGTTGCCGACAACCTGGTACTGCATGTTCAGAAAGGTGTCGGTTATCACCTCTTCCTGGATCTGCACGGGCACATCGTCATCGAAACCGGCTACTGCCTGCAGGAATGCCTTTCGGTCCTCGCAGCGGTAAATCCCGACGCCCGCGACCGATACCGCGGCCTTCAGGTAACAGGGATAGACAAGCGCATCGATCTCCTCGATGCTGATCTCCCGGACACTGTTGAAACAACGTGTCAGTGGAACGTCGACGCCGAGTTCTTCAGCAATCGACATGAAATTATTCTTGGAGTTGACATATCGCACAGCCTCAAGCCACTTGTGATCTCCCCAGACACGGTATTCATCCATGCCGAAAAAGAAGACGGAGGGCTTGTACCCGATGTGTCTGCCGAGATGTCCGCGGTCGAGGTCCCAGATCACACTGGAGGAGTGGTTCAGGCCGACACGCCTGTAATGCGCCGAGATGGCGTCCCACAGCGGCTCGAGTTGCGGGTTCAGCTGGATCAGGTCCCAAGGTTCGGATATACCCAGCGCGCGGCCTGAATAGAGATGGTTACCGACCACGCTGTCCGCCGTGCAGTGCATAATGTCATGGTTGATGATGTGTTTCTCTGCGGGAAAGAGATCCTCTTTGAATGCTGCCGACATCTGCGCCTCCTCACGGCCATCGCCCGAAAAACGGAATTCCGCTACTCATAAGAAGCAAGTTGCGCGCCAACTGACAGCCGGCCGAAAGAGATGCTAACCCCTGGAATACAAGGCCGCTCTATAGCAGCAGCGCACTCGCCCGGTGCGACCGGCACCCCTTGCCGGCTGCAACATGGTGCGCCGGGAGAGCCCCGCACGCTCCTGATGCGTCGCGGATGATAGACTTTTCAACAGCCCGGGAATGAGCCACCGATACCGCGATGCAAGGTCAGGTCACGATCCGTTTCTACGAGGAACTCAACGATTTTCTGCCACCGGAAAAGCGCAAGCGGGATTTTCACCAGGCATTGAATCATCCCGGGTCTGTGAAGGATTTCATCGAGAATATCGGCGTACCACATACCGAAATCGACCTGATCCTTGTGAATGGCAGGTCGGTCGATTTCAGTTACAAGGTGCAGGACGGGGATCGTATCAGCGTCTACCCCGTATTCGAGTCAATCGATATCACACCCGTCACGCGTCTGCGTCCGGTGCCGCTGCGGGAACCGCGCTTTATCCTAGACCAGCATCTGGGCAAGCTCGCCCACTACCTGCGCATGCTCGGTTTCGACGCTCTCTACCGCAACGACTACCATGATCCGGAACTGGCCAGCGTCTCTGCTCGCGAAGGACGCATCCTCCTGACCTGCGACAGGCGGCTGTTAATGCGCAAAACGGTATCGAAAGGATATTTCGTAAGGTCGCGCGACCCGGGAAAGCAGTTGCGCGAGGTGGTTCAGCGGCTCGATCTGCGCAATGCCATCAGGCCATTTACACGCTGCATGGACTGCAATGGCCTGCTCGAATCTGTCGACAAGCAATCGATCATCAAGGAACTTCCGGCACGTACGCGCTCTGAATTCGATGAATTCCGGCGCTGCAAGCAATGCGGGAAGATCTACTGGAAAGGGAGTCATTACGACCGGATGCAGAAGCTGATTGGCGGCCTGTGATACCTGCAGCAAGGCCCGTAACAGGATCAGAGCCCGCCGACAGCGCTAGTCGAACCTCAGGAGCCTGTTATCCGGCTCAAGAACGGCCGCGCCCTGGCGTTGACCGTGAATCCATTGCACCCTGGCCTTCTCCACGTTGGGGAAATGCCTGAAGAGTTCAAGGGTGATACTGTCGATGGCAGCGGCATTCTCGCACTCCATCCTGTGGGTGACATGAAATTCGGCATGTCCCGCATGATCAGCATCGTGTTCATGATCAGCAGCCGTCTCCTCGTGGGACCCGGCATGTTCATCCATCAGCGATGTCTCGATTGTCGCAGGCCCCGGCTCGCAGAGTGCGGCATCCGGGAGCGCAAGCAGGTTGCCGGTATCTCCGAGCAAGGCAACAGCCTTTTTGATGGCTTGCTGCTCTTCCTCTGTGGAGGGGGTATGTTCGAAACCGGTGATGTTCATGGCCGGCGAAATCATCTCGACGTCCAGGTGATTGGCCTCGAGCACGAGATTGAGGAGGACCTCACCATGAACATGGGAACCCAAATCGCGGGGGAGATCCTCGTCGTGTGAATGATCATGCTTCTCCGCGGCGAAAACCGGTGCGACGGTCATGAACAGGCTGGCAGCGATCAGGATGAATGTTGGCATGTGCATCGCTTGTTCTCTCTGAAATGGCATGGGAAGAAATGTGCCATGAAGCGATCGATCATGGCAACCGCGATATATCAATCCCCGGCCGGGCAGGCATTGCGGCTGCTACAGACGAACACTGAGCCCGTCAGCCAGTGCCCGCCGGTAGGCCACCATCGCCGGAATCAGGGAGAGCAGCGCTGCAAGCAGCATGACGCCGGCAGTGATGAGAAGTGCTTCACTGTTCAGGGGATTGGCAGAAATGAAGAGTCCGTACTCTGCCGCCAGCCATGGCTGCAACATGAAGAGCGACAGAGAGAGCAGCAAGATGCCGAAGGCGACACCGGCGGCGGCCAGCAGCAGCGCCTCGATCTCGATCAACGCAAAAAGATAGCCGGCATGCGCACCAACGGCACGCAGGATCGCAAGTTCCCGCTGTCTCTCCTTCATGGAAGAAAGCAGTGTCGTCGTCATACCAACCAGGGTTGCAAGCAAAACGAGGAAAGCGACGACAATGAGCATATTTTCCACCATCCCGAGAACATCCCAGAGCTCCGCCAGTGCGACGCCCGGCAGGATCGCCGTGAGGGCCTCCTTGCGGTACTCGTTGATTGCGCGTTGCAGCCGGAACGTGGCCATGCGTGATTTGAGGCCGACGAGGAAGGCCGTAATCGCTTCAGGCTCAAGTTCCCGCTGGAGCGCCTCTTCTGCCGATACGCCTCTGCCCGGCATCCTGGCCCCATGCTGCCAGCCAAGATGGATCGCCTCGATACCCTCGAGCCTGACATGCACCGTTCTGTCAACCGGGGTACCCGTTGGCTCCAGTATGCCGACGACGGTGAAAGGCTTGTCGTCATGCATGCTGAAACTCACATCCCCGAGCCCGTGGGCGATGACAATCTCCTGACCGATGGTGTATCCGAGCTCCCGCGCGACCTGGGCTCCCAGTACCGTGTCATAGATACGGCTGAAGGGACCACCGGCGGAAAAGGCAAGTGCACGCCGGTCCCCGTAGCGATAGTGGTCAAAATAGTTGTGATCTGTGCCAAGAACACGAAAACCCCTGTGCGAGTCGCCCAGGGAGAGCGGGATCGTCCACTCGATGTCCCTGCTTTTTTTTATCGCCTCGTAACTCTCCCGGCTGATGTTATTGGTTGCATTCCCGATGCGAAAGACCGAGTAGAGCAGCAGGTTTGCCTGGCCGGAGCGCGCACCGACGATGAGATCCGTGCCGGAGATTGTACTTGTGAAGCTCTGCTTCGCCTGGTGACGCAGATGATTGATTCCCAGGATCAGGGCGACGCTGATCGCGAGCGAAACAAGTGTCAGGATGGCTGTTCCGCGACGGTTCCAGAGACTCTTGCGCGCAAGTTTCAGGATCATGCAGCCCCGCCTCCGGCGGTGAATTCGCCGATGTCGAGATGGCGGTCGAAATACTCCTGCAGCCCCCTGTCATGGCTCACGAAAACGACTGTCGTGTCATTGTCTGCCGCCACTTGCAGCATGTGCTGCATGAAGATTTCACGGTTATCACTGTCGAGAGCGGACGTCGGCTCGTCAGCGATGAGTATCTCCGGACCTGTGACCAGCGCACGGGCCACGGCAACACGTTGCTGCTGTCCGATACTGAGTTCTGTGGGTCGCTTGTGACGCTGCTGCTGCATACCGAGCGTCTCGAGGAGTTCGCTGGCTTGTTTATGGGCACTGTCGCGATCGAGTTTCGCAAAATGGGTGGCTATCAGTACATTTTCGAGCACGTCCAGGTAAGGGATCAGATTGAGCTGCTGGAAGATGACGCCGATGTGACGCGCGCGGAAAAGATCACGCCTGTAGGGGCGCAAGCGGGTGATGTCCTGATCGAGAATCTCGACACTGCCCTGCCGGGGCAGCAGCACGCCTGCCAGCAGGTTCAGCAGGGTTGTCTTTCCCGAGCCTGAAGGCCCGTAGAGGAAAACCGTTTCTCCCCTGCCGATGGAGAACTCGTCGATTTCAAGAAGCCCGGGGCCGCGCTTCTTCCAGTCGAAGCGAAGCTGCTTCAACCTGACAGCGGGTGACTGCTGTTGTTCCACGTCCGGTATGTTGTCATGTTATCTTGTTGCCTGAATTCAATTGTAACGGAGTCATGAGAACCATGCGTCACTCTTCCCTCTTGACGGGCTTTCTACTTCTCGTTCTGCTGGCAGGGCAGGCCCCGGCGGAAAGCAAGGCAGAGGACTCATCCGAACCGCGGGAAATGGACTGGACTGAACTCATGCCCCCGGAGGAACTCGCCAAGCTGGAGTCGATGCCTCCCGTCGACCACGGGGACGTTTCACCTTTCGAGGAAGGACCTGTCGATCCGCTGGCACAGGAAGCCGCCAACGCTGTTGCACAGGCAATGGATCCCGAGTGGCAGGCAATCCTGAGCTCGACGAACGTCAGACCTGAGCTGGACGGGGCGCGCATCAAGATTCCGGGGTTCATCGTTCCGCTCGAATTCAATGACCAGAAGGAGACGACGGAGTTTTTTCTCGTCCCCTACATGGGAGCCTGTATCCATGTCCCTCCCCCGCCTCCGAACCAGATCATTCATGTCGTGCCGGGGACGCCACTGAAAATGGACCGCATGTGGGAACCCTACTGGATCATTGGCACCCTCGAAACCTCCCTGGTCGAGAATGACATCGCGACATCAGCTTACTCGATGGTCGCTGACGAGGTCATTCTCTATGAGGACTAACCCTCTCATGAGGGCGCTCTTGCTCCTGCTGCTGCTTGCCGCATCGGGCCAGTCTGCGGCGGACGTTCAGAGGGACTACAACCGCGGCCTCGAAGCCTACCGTGATGGTGATCTGGCCGAGGCCGCCGATTACTTCGAACAATCCGCCGAGAAAGGCTACGTAGAAGCCCAGGTCGAACTTGCCGGGATGTATCTGAAGGGCGAAGGCGTTGAACAGGATGCTGCCGATGCGGCCAGCTGGTATCTCAAGGCGGCCCGCCAGGGACATGCCGCATCACAATACAAGCTTGCACAGCTCTTCCGCGAGGGCAACGGAGTTACCCGGGATGCAACAAGGGCGTATCGCTGGCTGCGCCGGGCTGCCCTGCAGGGACTGGCTGATGCCCAGTACGATCTCGGGCTTGCCTATCTTCACGGTGATGGCATCCGCCAGGACAGTGCGCGTGCCACGCGCTGGTTTCTCCATGCCGCGGAACAGGGGCTTGCCCGCGCGCAGTACCAGCTGGCAGCCGCCTATTTCCAGGGTAATGGCGTCGAAAAGGATGCCGGGCTTGCAGCACGCTGGCTCAAGCGCGCAGCCAAACAGGGTGACAGCCAGTCACAATTCGACCTGGGCATGCTCCATGCCTACGGAACGGGGGTGGAACAGGACTATGACCAGGCGATCTACTGGCTCGGCGAGGCCGCCGGGCAGGGTTCATCGCAGGCACAATTCAACCTCGGGGTGATCTATGAACGCGGCCTCGGGGTGGAAAAAGACCTGGGCCAGGCCGCAGAGTGGTTCCGCAAGGCCGCCGCAGAGGGAGACCCGGCTGCGCAATTCTCGCTCGGGAAGCTGCATGTGCTTGGCAAGGGCTTGCCAACCGACTACGTCATGGCCTATGCCTGGTTGAACCTCGCTGCAGCCCAGGAGTTTCCCGAGGCCTCAAGGAGTCTGCGTATCCTCGAAGAGGAGATGAGCCCCGAGCAGGTCGGCGAAGCACAAAAGATCTCCCGCGAGCTCTGGAACAGCATTCGGGAAAGCAGCGTTGACTGAACCGGCTGCGACCTTTTCCGGAAGCACCGCTTGCTTCAACAAGCCCGGCAGGCGAATCTCCCGCGATGACGGCGCTGTCGATACCCTCTAGAGCTTCTCCCTGAGCAGCTGGTTGACCTGCTGCGGATTGGCCTTCCCTTTCGACATCTTCATGACCTGGCCAACGAAGAAACCGATCATCTTGCCTTTCTTGTCGTCAGGCGCGTTGCGGTAGTTCTCGACCTGTTGCGGGTTGCTGGCCAATACCTCGTCGACGATTGCCTCGATGGCGCCTGTGTCAGTGATCTGCTTGAGACCTTTCGCCTCGATGATAGCATCGGCACTGCCCTCACCATTCCACATCGCCTCGAAGACATCCTTGGCAAGTTTGCCGGAAATCGTCTTGTCGGCAATGCGCCTGACCATGCCGCCAAGCAATTCTGCAGTCACCGGGGAAGTGACAATGTCCCTGCCCTCGCGGTTCATCGCGGCCGAAAGCTCGCCCATGATCCAGTTAGCCGTCAGCTTCGCATCACCCGCGATGGCATTGGCCGTTTCGAAATAATCGGCCATTTCACGGCTTGCGGTGAGACTCTCTGCATCCTGCTGCGAAAGTTCGAAGTCAGACTCGAATCGGTCGCGACGCATGTCCGGCATCTCCGGAAGCGCGGACTTCACGTCATCGATCATCGCATCGCTGATCTCGACCGGCAGCAGGTCCGGGTCGGGAAAGTAGCGGTAGTCGTTGGCCTCCTCCTTGGAGCGCATCGAGCGTGTCTCGTCCTTGTCGGCATCGTACAGGCGCGTCTCCTGGACCACCTTGCCGCCGCTCTCGATGAGGTCGATCTGTCGCTCCACCTCGAAGTTGATGGCGCGCTCGAGAAAACGGAATGAGTTGATATTCTTGAGTTCGGCGCGCGTGCCGAATTCGGTGTGCTCTTTGAGCTTGACCGAGACGTTCGCATCACAGCGAAAAGAACCCTCCTGCATGTTGCCGTCGCAGATACCGAGGTAACGCACGATCTGGTGGATCTTGCGCGCGTAAGCGACTGCTTCCTTCGCGGAACGCATGTCTGGCTCGGAGACGATCTCGAGCAGGGGCGTGCCGGCGCGGTTCAGGTCGATGCCGGTCATGCCCCGGAAATCCTCGTGCAACGACTTTCCCGCATCCTCCTCGAGGTGCGCGCGTGTCACGCCGATGGTCTTGCTCTCGCCATCCACGCTGATTTCAACCTGCCCGGGCCCGACGATCGGCAGTTCAAACTGGCTGATCTGGTAACCTTTCGGCAGGTCCGGGTAGAAGTAGTTCTTGCGGGCGAAAACATTGCGGCGGCCAAGTTCGGCATCGATCGCGGTGCCAAACATGATGGCCATGCGTACGACCTCCCTGTTGAGGACCGGCAGCACGCCCGGCATGCCGAGACTGACGAGGCAGGCCTGGGTGTTGGGCTCCGCGCCGTAGGCCGTCGAGGCGCCGGAAAAGATCTTGCTCCTGGTCGCAAGCTGGGCATGGATCTCGAGTCCGATGACTGTTTCCCACTGCATGATCAGACTCCCTCCGGCATCAGTCTGTGCCAGTCGCTGTTCTGCTGGAAACGGTGTGCGATGTTGAGCAGGCGAGCCTCATCGAAGTAGTTACCCGTGATCTGCAAGCCGACAGGCATCCCTTCAACCGGCGCGACGGGAATCGATATCCCGGGGAGCCCTGCCATATTTGTCATGACCGTATAGACATCCGAGAGGTACATGGAGACAGGGTCGTCAGCCATCTCCCCGAGCGCGACGGCCGTGGTCGGTGATGCCGGCCCCATGATGACGTCGACCTGCTCGAAGGCCTTGCGGAAATCGTCGGAGATGAGCTGCCGGATCTTCTGCGCCTTCAGGTAGAAGGCATCGTAGTAGCCCGCGGACAGGACATAGGTGCCGATCATGATGCGGCGCTTGACCTCGGCACCGAAACCCTCGGAGCGCGAGCGCTTGTAGAGGTCCTCGAGATCGACCGGATCATCGCAACGGTGGCCGAAGCGGACTCCGTCATAGCGGGAAAGGTTCGAGGAACATTCTGCCGGTGCAACGACATAGTAGGATGCGACAGCCAGCCCGGTGTTTGGCAGGCTGATCTCACGGATCTCGGCGCCGAGCGACTTGTAGAGCTCGACAGCCTCCTCGACCGATTTGCGCACACCCTCATCGAGTCCGGCATCGAAATACTCCCCGGGCAAACCGATTTTCAGTCCCTCGATGGAGTCTTCAAGCGTAGCGGAATAATCCGGTACAGGCGTATCACTGCTGGTTGAATCACGCTCGTCGAAGCCTGCCATGGCCTGTAGCAGGAAGGCGACATCCTCTGCAGTTTGCGCCATCGGGCCACCCTGGTCGAGGCTCGAGGCATAGGCAATCATCCCGTAGCGCGAAACTCGCCCGTAGGTCGGCTTGAGCCCCGTGATACCGCAGTGTGATGCGGGCTGGCGAATCGAGCCGCCCGTATCGGTACCGGTCGCCGCAGCACAGAGACGCGCAGCAACGGCCACTGCCGACCCGCCGGAGGATCCCCCGGGAACCCTGCCTGTGTTCCAGGGATTTTTCACCGGGCCGTAGAAGCTCGACTCGCTGGTCGAGCCCATGGCGAACTCATCCATGTTGGTTTTGCCGAGCATCACGGCGCCGGCATCCCTGAGCCTGCTGACCACATTCGCATCGTAGGGGGCGGTGAAATTATCGAGCATGCGCGAGCCACAGCTTGTTTTCACACCGTTCGTGCAGTAGATATCCTTGTGCGCGATCGGGATCCCGGTCACTGGCCCTGCATCACCGGCAGCAATGCGTGCGTCGGCTGCCCTCGCCTGCTCAATCGCCTGCTCCGCGGTGACAGTGATGAAGCTGTTCAGCTCCCCGTCGAGTCGCTCGATACGCTCGAGGTAGTGTTCCACGAGCTCGACACTCGAGAACTCGCCTGAGCGCAGGCCCGCTGCGAGCTCCGTGACACTCTTCTCATGCATCATTCAATCACCCTGGGCACCAGGTAGAGGCCTTTCTCCGTCGCCGGGGCAACGGACTGGTAGAGTTCCCGCTGATTCTCCTCGGTCACACGGTCCTCACGCAGGCGCTGGGTCATCTGCAGCGGATGAGCCATCGGTTCGACGGTGCTGGTGTCCACCTGCTCCATCTGTGCGACCAGGTCAAGAATTCGCGACAGGTCGCCGCCAAGCGCCCGTGCCTCCCCGGCCGGGACGGCCAGACGCGCCAGATGGGCGATTTTTTCCACATCGGATTGATCAAAACTCATTGGGAACCCGCTCGAAAGTCAGCTGTTTCTCTCGGAATGGAACTTTAGTCCCGGAAAGGCGCCAAAGGTACCACAAGCAGGCGAGCTGTGACACCCGGCGCATGCCCTGCGACCGCAAAAAACAGGGAAAAACCCTTGGTCCCCGTCACCATGTTTTCCTTGCCGCAACCCCCTCCTGATTGCTAGATTAGCGGGCTTATGCGGAACGGGAGTCCATGTCCCGCAATCCAGTCTGAAGTAACAACTATTTAACGGAAAAGAGCGCCAATGTTTAACCGCTTTCGTGGCATGTTCTCCAACGATCTCTCGATCGACCTCGGTACCGCCAACACCCTGATCTATGCCCGTGATCAGGGCATCGTCCTCAACGAACCATCGGTCGTCGCGATCCGCACCGACAAGGCGCGCGGCAGCATAAAATCGGTAGCAGCCGTCGGGGAAGAAGCAAAGCGCATGCTCGGCCGTACGCCACACAACATCGAGGCGATTCGCCCGATGAAGGACGGTGTTATCGCCGATTTCACCGTGACCGAAAAGATGCTGCAGTACTTCATCCACAAGGTCCACGAGTCGCGCTTCATGCGCCCGAGCCCACGCGTCCTGATCTGCGTGCCTGTGGGCTCCACACAGGTCGAACGACGCGCCATCAAGGAGTCGGCGCTTGGCGCCGGCGCGCGCGAGGTATACCTGATCGACGAGCCCATGTCGGCAGCGATCGGCGCCGGCCTTCCCGTCAACGAGGCACGTGGTTCCATGGTCCTGGATATTGGTGGCGGAACCTCGGAGGTAGCGATCATCTCGCTCAACGGGATTGTCTACGCCAACTCGGTGCGTGTCGGCGGAGATCGCTTCGACGATGCCATCATCAACTATATCCGTCGGAATTACGGCACTCTGGTCGGCGAGGCTACTGCGGAGCGCATCAAGCATGAGATCGGCACTGCCTACCCGGGCAACGAGGTCAAGGAGATCGAGATCAAGGGCCGTAACCTTGCCGAGGGTATACCACGCTCTTTCATTCTCAACAGCAACGAAATCCTCGAATCCCTGCAGGAGCCGCTTTCGGGTATTGTCGGCGCCGTCAAGCAGGCCCTCGAACAGACTCCCCCCGAGCTGGGTGCAGATGTCGCGGAACGCGGCATCGTACTGACCGGCGGCGGTGCTCTCTTGCGGGACCTCGACCGGCTGCTCGAGGAGGAGACCGGCCTGCCGGTGGTCGTGGCGGAAGACCCTTTGACCTGTGTTGCGCGAGGGGGCGGTCGTGCGCTCGAACTCCTCGATGAACGTGGCGGTGACATGCTCGAACTGGAGTAGTGGCCTGAAGCGAGAGCGGCACAATCAAACTCTTCGTCTCACAAGGACCATCCTCTAATACACGCCTGATCGTTGCCATGCTGATCGCAGTCGTGCTGATGGTCATGGATCACAAGTACCAGCGGCTCGAGGTGCTGCGCAACTCGCTCGCCGTTGCCAGCGAGCCGCTATTCATGATTGCAAACGTCCCTGCCAGTATCTTTGGCTGGCTCAATGAGCAAATCACCGGTCACCAGACGCTGATCAGCACAAACAGTCGGCTCACTGCCGAAAACCTCAAACTCCAGGGACGAATGCTGCGCTTCCAGGCGCTCGAGGAAGAGAACAGCCGCCTGCGCACCCAGCTCAGCGCCTCCCTGAGCGTGGGCGACCGAGTCACCCTCGCGGAACTCGTCGGTGTCAATCTCTCTCCCTACAAGCAGGAGGTCATTATCGGAAGGGGCAGCACAGCCGGTGTTTACGCCGGCCAGGCAATCATCAACGACAAGGGGGTGATGGGCCAGGTGACACGCGTAACCCCCTTCCGCTCGACCGTACTGCTGATCACCGACACGCTGCACTCGATCCCCGTTCGTGTACTTCGCACAGGTCTGCGCACCATTGCGCTTGGAACCGGTCGCATCGACCGGCTCGAGCTGCCCTATCTGCCCGACAGTGCCAATGTCCGTGTTGGTGACATGCTCGTCACTTCGGGCCTCGGAGGGCGTTTCCCGCCCGATTACCCTGTGGCACGCATCACCTCCGTCGAAAAGGGGAAAGACATGCGCGCCAGCATCGTTGTGGCAACGCCACTGGCCAACCTCGCACAGGACCACGATGTCATGCTCGTCTGGAGCATTGATGGTTCGCTGGACCTTCCCGCAGAGGAAACCGCCAGTGACGAGGCAATGCCCCCGGAAAATAACAGCGCAAGCCAGGCGGAGAGTCCCGACAATGGTTGACAGCCTGCTGCCGCGTGGCAGTCTCGTCATTTACCTGACGATCCTGCTCGCCATGATCCTGCAGATCTTTCCGCTGCCGGACTGGGCCATACAGCTGCGCCCCCAGTGGCCGCTGCTTGTCCTTATCTACTGGAGCATGCTGTTCCCAAATCGTGTCGGGATCTTCACAGCCATGATCGTCGGCCTGTTCGTCGACGTCATGCTCGATACCCTGCTGGGCCAGCACGTTCTGGCCTATGCAATGGCGATCTATATCGTCATCACAACCCACAAGCGGCTATCCCTGATGCATGTCTGGCAACAGGCCCTTGCCGTCTTCATGCTGCTTTTGATTGAACGCATCATCATGGCGATCGTGCTCGGGATGACGCGTGGCCAGACAACAGATATCTACTTCTGGCTGCCACCCTTCATCGGCATGCTGCTCTGGCCGCTTCTCGGTCTGTTGTTCAGGAATTTCAACCGCAAACTGCGACTCGGTTAGCAGGAAACAAGAGAGATGCGGGGACCGGACCAGAAAGACATTCAATCAAAACGCCTGTTTATCGCCAGGTCACTGGCGGCCATGCTCTTCGTCCTTGTGGCGATCGCAGCCATCCTGCTGCGACTTTACTGGCTGCAGATCCAGCATCACGATCATTACAAAACACTGGCCACAGACAACCGCATCAAGCTCCTGCCACTGCCGCCGGCACGCGGCGAGATCTTTGATCGCAACGGTGTCGTGCTCGCGCAAAACATGACAAGTGTCGACCTCTTCATCACGCCCGACCAGGTCGAGGACATCCCGGCCGTCATTGCCGTGCTGCAGCAAATCTTCCCCATGTGGGTCGTTGTTTTTGTGGGTTTGGTGTTGGTGTTGTGGGGCCTGCGTCGATTCGAGCAGGTTCCCATCCGCACCGGCCTCACGGATGAAGAGATGGCGCAGTTTGCTGTCGAGCGTCACCGTTTTCGCGGGGTCGATCTTGGCGTGAACCTGCGTCGCTACTATCCCTTTGGTGAACTCACCGCGCATGTCATCGGTTACATCGGCCGTATCAACGAGCGGGAACTCGAACGTATCGACAAGCCCGCCTATGCCGGCACTTCGCATATTGGCAAGACAGGGCTCGAACGTTTCTACGAAGAGCAGCTGCACGGCGATGTTGGCGTGCAACGTGTCGAAATCGATGCCGCAGGTCATATCATCCGGATCCTCGAGACCCAGCCACCGTCCACCGGCGAAGACATTCAACTCCACTTCGACATCGAACTG
>JARFQQ010000066.1 GCA_029287695.1 Gammaproteobacteria bacterium
AACAGGTATCGCCTGCCAGAGTTTCAACGGCGCATTGCTGTTCGAACCCTGGGAGATCCGGACCGGCCAGAATACCCCCTACAAGGTATTCACGGCTTTCTGGAAAGCCTGCCTCAGAACCGGCCTCCCGCAAGACCTGCCGCAACCCGCCCCCTCCTCGCTTCCCCCGATCCCGAAAGACCTGCGGACCGACAGGCTTGAGAAGCTGCAGCTGTTGCCATCAATCCGGTGGGACAGCGGGCTGTACGACTGCTGGAAACCGGGGGAAGCCCCGGCGCAGCAGCAGCTGGACAACTTCATCGCCGATGCAATCGAGCATTACAACAACGACCGTGACCTGCCCGGAACAGAGGGCACATCACGCCTTTCACCGCATCTGCATTTCGGCGAAATCAGCCCGCGCCAGATTCTGCAAAGCGTGCGCACCATGACCGAGTTTGAAGAAAGCATGGCGCCGACCGGGCAAAACGTCTTCATGAAGCAACTCGGCTGGCGCGACTTTGCACATCAGCTTCTCTTCCACTTTCCGCAGACAGCGGAGAATCCTCTCGATGAACGCTTCGCCAGCTATCCCTGGAGCAGGGAAAATGACGCTGGTGAATTGCTTGCTGCCTGGCAAAAGGGGCGCACGGGCTTCCCGATCGTCGATGCGGGCATGCGCGAGCTCTGGCATACCGGCTGGATGCACAATCGCGTGCGCATGATCGTCGCCTCGCTGTTGACGAAGAATCTTGGTATTCACTGGCTTGAAGGCGCACGCTGGTTCTGGGATACCCTTGTCGACGCAGATCTCGCCAACAACAGCATGGGATGGCAATGGACAGCGGGTTGCGGAGCCGATGCTGCGCCCTTTTTTCGCATCTTCAATCCCGTCAGCCAGAGCAAGCGTTTCGATCCCCGGGGGAACTACATCCGCAAGTGGGTACCCGAACTGGCAAAGCTGCCGGACAAGGCACTCCATGCGCCCTGGATGCAGAAAGATGAACTCCTCGCTCATGCCGGCATTCGCCCCGGTCACGATTATCCCTTGCCAATCGTCGATCTGAAGGAGACGCGCCAGCTCGCACTCGACCAGTGGAGCCGTATCAAGTAACCCGTTGCTGCGGAAGCGCAGCCCATGCGAGAAGATAAAGCCCTGTAGCGCATAGCATCACGCCGGCAAAACCGATCTCCATTGCGAGCAATACAGCAAGGATCACGCTGAGAACCGAGGCACAACCATTGATGCCCCATGCCCATGGCAGAAGCTCCGGAGCAGTCCGCGAGGTCGCCGTCAGTCCAAGTGGAAACGGCATCCCCATGACAAAGGCGATTGGCATCGAGAGCACAACAGCAAGAAGAATACGTAACATCGTCGGCAGTACCATCAGCTGTTCGATCAGCCAGGCCTGCAACAGCAGATACAGCAGCGTGACCAGCAGAATGGAGAGCACGGACCAGCGCAGAAGCACGGCAGGCTCGAGGCCTTTTCTCTCCATGAACCACTGCACGGTGAGGCTGCCGAGCCCCGAAAAAACCAGGAAGACACTCAGCGTCACAGCAACAGCATAGAGAGGTTGCCCGATAACGAGTGTCAGCATTTCGATAAAGGAGAGCTCGATGAAAAGAAAGGCGAGCCCGATCACGCTGAAGTAGATAACGACCCGGCTTCGCAGGCGCCCGTCAGTGTGCAGCTTTCGTCGCAGGAAAAGCAGCGGTGCGAGAATCAGGACGACTGCAGCCAGAATCGCTTGCAGCAATGTCGCGATCAGTGTGGGATAACCCGCGCCGATCATCGCAATGCCGGAACCTCCCGGAAGCGCAAGAAAGGCTGAAAGGCTTCTCCATCGGAAGTGGTCGTCAAAATAGGGATTCACATCCCTGACAGGTTCGATATCGTACTGGTAATTTTCCATGAAACCGGCGCCCTGACCGGAGAGAATGGCCCTTGCAGCCATGTAGAAGAAGGGCTTCGGGAGTAACTGGTATCTGTTGACATCGTGCTCGCCGAGGCCGGGCAGCCAGGCAAGGTCAAAGTTGCGGCTCTCGGAAAAGTCCCGGATCGCGGAAATTTCCTCGTTACCCAGCTCGCCCCGCTTCACCAGCAACGTTGCTGTATTCCAGCTGCGCACCCATGCGAGCTGTTTCTCCGGTTGTGTTACACCGGATTGCTCGAGCGCTGCGTGCATGGTGGCAAAGAGCCTGAGACTTCCCTTTGGTGGTGTATCCGTCCAGAGGCTGATGACAAGGAAACCACCAGGCTCGAGCATGGCGTAATAGCTCTCGAGCGCCTCCACTGTCAGGTCAAAATCGGTAGCAAAGGCATAGACACCTGCCGCACCACCGGTTGATGAGCCCGGCACACCCATGACGACCAGGTCGTATGAGTGCTTCTTCCGTGCAGCCCATGCCCGCGCTGTCGTGTTGTGTAACTCGATACGCTCTGCAAACTGCTGCCATCCCGAATAACCGGCATAGGTTTCAGACACCAGCCTCGTCAGCTGCGTGTCCGGCTCGACAGCATCGATGCGCCCGCTTCCATAGGCCGCTGCCTGCCGCGCTGCCGCGCCCGTTCCTGCATTGAGAACCGCTACGCGTTCAAATTGCCTGCCAAGCTGGTATGGAAGTGCAGAACTCATGTACCCCATGTAACCGGGAGACTCCTGCCCTGCATGACGGTCAATCGTCATCATGGCATCACCGTCGGAAAAAACGGCCAACTGCTCATTTGGCCCGACCGGACTCTGCAGGCTCAGTCCGGGCGCATTGCGGAAGGGCACCTGCCTGTTCTCCACGACATCGATGCGCGAGACCGGGCTCGAATGACTGTCGAGATGCCTCGCCCCCTCGATACGCAAGGTCTGGACAAGCCCCTTGTAATCGGAAAGCCGCGATTCCAGCCAGGAGGTCGGCAAGAGCAGTATGCCGCTGGCAACGATGGCCAGTGAAAAAGCTGCCGCCAGCTGTCGTCTCGTGTACCTGAGTACAACCACACCGGCGGAGAGACCGGCAAAGGCCAGCAGTTTGAGCACCGTTGCCGGCTCGAAAATGGTCAGCAACAGCATGATGCCGATTGCGCCCACGCCTGCACCGATCAGGTCAGCGCTGTAGATACGTGCGATTTGCAGATCAAATCGCAGCATGGTCAGGGCAATGGTATTTGCGACAAACAGGAACGGAAGGGAGAGAAAGAGGTAGGTCAGCAACAATCGCAGCCACTGGGAAGAGTCCCAGAGTATTTCGAGTGCATTGAAGGAAAGCCCCTGGACGATCGCAAAGACGCCCGTGGAAGAAATCCCGAAGAGCAGGATGTTGAGAAAGAAAACTGCAGGAAAATATCGCAGGAAGAAGGTGCGGAACAGCATGATGAGGCTGCCACTGACACCATAGCCAAGCAGCGCCAGGCTGATCACCATGAAAGCGAAATGATGCCAGTGGATAATTGAAAACAGCCTGACGAGCAGTACCTCGTAGGCCAGCGCAGCGGCCGAAAGCAGGAATATCGCGACAAGCGGAGGCTCGTCCCTGACGGCTGTCACTGGTGCCCGCCGGTAAAGGGAACGAAGATGACCGGAATGAGCTGCCGCGTCGTCACCTCGCCCTCGGGACTCTTCTCGACGAGCGTGAGGTATTGTGTCTGGAAGCGTGTTCCGACGGGGATCACCATGCGCCCGCCGGGTTTCAGTTGCCTGACCAGTGGCGGGGGAATATGGCTGATAGCGGCGGTGACGATGATGCTGTCGAACGGCGCCTCTTCGGGCCAGCCGTCATAGCCATCTGCTGCGCGGACCCTGACATTGTCATAGCCGAGATGCTGGAGGCGCTGACGCGAGTCATCGGCAAGCTCGGTGATAATCTCGATGCTGAAGACCTCTGAAACAAGCTTTGACAGGATCGCTGCCTGGTAACCGGATCCCGTGCCAATCTCGAGCACCCTGTCGGCGGGCTCTGGCTCCAGCAGCTCCGTCATCAGCGCCACGATATAGGGCTGCGAAATGGTTTGCCCGCGCCCGATTGGCAGGGGGCGGTTGTCATAGGCGTTTCTGCGCTGGTTTTTCGGGACAAACTCGTGGCGTGGCACACTCCCCATGGCATCCATAACGCGCCGGTCGAACGAACGCCTGTTGATGAGCTCGGCCGTATCACGCACATCCTTCTCGATCTCGGCGATCATGCCGGCCCGCTCTTCCGCGCGGGGGTCGCTGGCTCTGAGGTCATCGCTGGCAATGCCTGCAGGAACCGACAGAATGGAAATGATCAGAACCAGGAAAAGAGTCAATTGTTTCATCTGCATAGTCTTCCTGTGCTTGCCGTGACTGCTGGAGTTATTACGGCGCCGAATCAGGGGCAGTTCCTCTCCGAGTAGCTGTCCATATGCTCTCCACGCCAGCAACGAAATGCCTCGCGACCCCGAAGAATGAACCAGCGCCCGGCAGCGTCTCGCTCAAGGCTGAAGCTGTACCAGGTACCGCGCAGCGAATCATCCGGATAGCCATCCTCGATGATGCGTACAGCTGTTTCAGTCGCCCCTTCTCCCGAAGCATCACAACGCCTGATGGCGACAGCACGTGCACCCGGTGTGCCAAGGTATTCCAGGACCACCCGTACCGGATCCATGATCCAGGATTCCTGCTTCGGGGGTATCTCGGCGATCGTGGCATTGAAGTCAGGAAGAGGCATACGCCCCGGGGCTGAAAACTCGAGTTCGCGTGAAGATGCGACCACTGTATTGTCGAGGTTGATATCGCAATAGGGGGCATCCGCGACCGCTGATGACATGAAGAGTGATGACAGGAGCAAGGGAGTCGCGAGCAATGTTCTCGCCATCCATTCGGCAAGAGGGTGGACATCTGTTATCTGCATGGCATTTCTCCCTGTCGGTGATTGAAAAACACGATCATGCCCTGCGGTCACTCCTGGCGGCATATCGCCTGTTCATGTCGCGAGCCAGTGCAACAGGGGAATCATCAGGAACAGGGCTAACAGGAACATGCCGATGAGAAGACCCAGCCGGATCATGGCCCTGTTCATGAACGACTGATCGTCAGTGATATTCCGGGTTGCCTCATAGAATGCCTTGATATCGACCGGGTTGGCAACCACATGGTCCGGGTTCTCAAGCAGCGCTTTTGCCTCGTTCTCCTGGCTGTCAATATAGATCCAGAGCCCCTGCCCCATCGTAGTAACAGGTGTAATCATGCGTGCCATATTATCGTCCTGGATCACCGCGGGAATACCGTTAGCCTCGAGCAAGTCCCTGAGCGCAATGAGATCGTTGAGTTGCATACCCCGGGTGACAAGTTTCACGGATTGCTGACCCCGGAATTCCGCATGCCGATTTCTCCTATTCCTCTGCCTGCAACGCTCCCCAGCGTTCCATGAGATAGCAGAGACAGTCCTGTTCGATCACGCGATGATCGCTGGTCAACATGGAGGGCATGACCGGGACCCTGTTCTTCAACAAGCCGCCATCGTTGATAAAGAAACGCTCGACGACGCTGTTGCCATTTTCGCTGATCACCTCGAGAGGTAAATTGCTGTCGGAGAGCTCTCCCCAGGCAGTGCCTTCGGGCAGCTCGCTGAAATTGAATCTTTCGAGTTCACGATAAAGGCTGATCGTGCGTGCGCTGTCCTCGAAGTCGAAATCCACAGCCTGCGGAATCTTGACCGTGGCTACCGTGTGAAACAGGTCGATTTCCTCGTGGCGCAGCGATTCATCAGAGAGTTCGCTGAGATGCAGGCAGGCATCGATAAACTGCCGGGTATGTTCAATGCCGGATTCGTCGCCCACCTTGCCGGCCTCGATAGTGACAGCCGGGCAGTGCTGCGCCATGGCAAGCGACTGGACACCGGTCGGGCGAATGAAATAGATCACCAGGCGACTGAACAGCAGGGCCAGACGCAGGAAACGATTGTCGATGACATTGACACAGCCATAGTGAGGATTGATCCCCGTGTTGTTATGGATGTCGATGCTCGCAAAAAGGTTGCGCTGCAGCACACTGGCAATAACGCTTCGCATCATGCCCGCTTCGGGATTGTCTGTCTCATCGCCTCCGGGCCAGACGCGGTTGTAGTCCGGCTGTTCGTCGAGCCGCCGCAAACCGGCCTTTGCAGCAGCGACATTGCCAATGAAAATAGAGAGGTTACGAGGCAACGCCTTGTCGCCACCGCCGACATCATAATCGCGCAACAGCCGACGAACGGCCTCCCAGCCAGTCGGCTCGTTACCATGCAATAACACCGAGACGAAGAGCGTATCCTCACGGCGTCCGGCGAGATGGATCAGTGTTGGCCCGTCAAGGACATTCGCCAGCTGACTGGATTCAAGGTCGAGCAGGCCTTCGGGGATACCGTTGATGATTGTCAGCATCTGTCTGTCAGGTTCGGGTTGTATCTTGATCTCTTTCATTAAATCGCTTTGTGACGTTCTGATTATGATGCGGACAGCGCAAAACCAGACCGCACGAGCGCGCCCGGAAGTTCATACAAAACAGACCCGGCGGGCGATTGAGTACCGAAACGGCACAACAGCTGCGTTACCGGATTGTCACTAGGCCCGTTCAAATCAACGGGTTTGAGTGCATGCAGAGCCACATCTGGCTCCTTGCCAGCATCAGATCAACCGGCATAATGTCATTTACACATCTGATCATCATGCCAACAAATTGTCCTGATGAGCCGCCACCGGGTAAGAAATTTCCACCGGCAGGCCCCTTCTGGCGCGTCGAGCATCGCCGTCACTGACAGGATGCAAGCGAGTCGTGTCCGAGCGCAGCGAGTTGGCGAGCGCCTGTCAGGGACAAGAAGCGCAGAGCAGCCGCAGGCCGCGACAGCAGGGTGCCCTTTTCTTTGCCTTCTTTCTTTTGGGCAAGCAAAAGAAAGAAGGGTGCCGCGGCGCACCCGCCGCTTCGGGGAATCATCCATCCGGAGAGCAACGAACGCTACTTCCCGGATTGCGTCACAGGCTCGATCAGAACTGTTCCCACAAGATTACAATAATCAAACATTCCAGGTATGCACCGGCTTGCCGGAGGCCTGGTGTTCGGCATAGTCGAGCACCAGGCCGCGCCAGTCGGCCCCATGCTTCGCGACCCACTCGCGCTGCCACTTTGCACCGGTCTGCCGTGTCTGCAGCCTTTGTTCGATTATATGAAGAGAGGCGTCTGCCTCGTCATGATCGACATCAAGAGAAGCCAGCCCCTTGCGCGCCAGCGGCAGCAGTTCCTGCAGAACAAGCGTGCGCAGGCTTGCCTCCTTGCCATCGAGCCACTCAACAGGGCTGTCCATACCCGATTTCGCAGCGGCGTAAAAATTGTGCCGGCTGACGATATGCGGAATGCGCTGTTCGATGCCTTCCTGCTCCATCAGTGCAGTTATGAGGCCAAAGAAGAAGGCTGCGTTTGCGATTTCGTCTGCATGCGTTGGCCCAGCCGCAACGCTGCGATGCTCGATACGGATATGCGGCTTGCCATTGGCACTGAATCCGATCAGGGGCCGCGTCCAGCGCCACAGGGTGCCGTTATGCAATCGCAGGTGGGCAAACTCCTCCGGCGGTGTATCACTGATTGTTGGCAGCAATACCGGGTAACGACGGCAGTTGGCATCGAAGACCTCGTGGATATCGCCTGAGGCATAGCGGACTCCGAAGGTGACACGGCGGGAGTAATCGGAACCGCCAACCGAGACAGCCTGCTCGAACAGGGGAATCCGCGTCTCTTCCCAGAGCTGCTTGCCGAAAAGGAAAGGCGAGTTCGCGCCGACCGCGACCATGGGAGCGGAAATGATTTTCGAAAGATTATAGTAACGCGTCGCCTGCCGGGCATCGATCTTCATGTGGAGCTGAAAAGAGGTCGTTGCTGCCTCCATCATGACATCCTCATGCTGCAGCTTGAGGCTGTCACGACCTTCGATGTCGAGTTCGATCGGGCGCCCCTCCCGCAGCCGCAGGACCTGTTTGTTGAGGGCCTGGTAACGCTTGAGCTGCGACATGTTCGCGAGACAGAGGTCACTTCGCTCCACTGTCGGCAAGGTACCAATGGCCACCAGGTTGAGCCCCATCGCTCCTGCTGTTTCGACGCAGCTCTCCCAGCGTGCCTCGAGGTCCGACTGCATCTGCGAGAGGGCGTTACCGGTCAGCTTTCGCGGCGGTCCGTTGAGCTCGATATTGAAGAGTGCGAGTTCCGCAACCACCTCCGGGTCGCCAAGCCGTTCGAGAAAACGGTCATTCGACGGGCTTGGCCGGCCTTCCGCATTGGTCAGCCATGCCTCGAGTTCGTAGCCCGCAACAGGTTCTGACTGGTCGAAAGCATTATCGG
>JARFQQ010000069.1 GCA_029287695.1 Gammaproteobacteria bacterium
CTGAATGGAGCTGGTGCCCTCGACAGGAGTCGAACCTGTGACCTATCGCTTAGGAGGCGATTGCTCTATCCTGCTGAGCTACGAGGGCAGGCTGCGCATTGTAGCAACTTCCACGCTGGATGTAACAGCGGCTGAAACAACCAGGAAACACTATGTCCGGCAACACTATCGGTAAACTCTTTACGGTCACTTCGTTTGGTGAAAGTCACGGTGTCGCGATCGGCTGCATCATCGATGGTTGCCCTCCCGGCATCGAACTCAGCGAGGCCGATATACAGCAGGATCTCGAGCGCCGTCGCCCGGGCAAGACGCGTCATACGACACAGCGCCGCGAACCCGACGAGGTGCAGATACTCTCCGGTGTTTTCGAGGGAAAGACCACGGGAACGCCCATCGGACTGATTATTTTTAACCAGGACCAGCGCTCGAAGGACTATTCCGATATCGCGGACCGTTTCCGGCCGGGACATGCGGATTACACCTATATCCAGAAGTACGGTACCCGGGACTACCGCGGTGGCGGTCGTTCCTCTGCGCGGGAGACAGCGATGCGTGTCGCTGCGGGTGCTGTTGCGAAGAAGTATCTGAAGGATCGCATGGGGATCGAGGTGCATGGCTATCTCTCGGCGCTCGGGCCGATCCGTCCCGACACGCACGACTGGACCCAGGTGGAGCAGAATCCCTTTTTCTTTCCCGATGCCGGCAAGGTGCCCGAACTCGAGCAGTACATGGATGACCTGCGCAAGGAAGGAAACTCCATCGGTGCGGAGATCACGGTGGTTGCTACCGGAGTGCCTCCGGGGATCGGCGAACCCATTTTCGATCGTCTCGATGCGGATGTTGCCCATGCGCTGATGAGCATCAACGCCGCCAAGGGTGTGGAGATCGGTGCCGGCTTTTCCTGCGTCACGCAGAAGGGTACCGAGCATCGCGACGAGATGACGCCCGAAGGATTCCGTACCAATAATGCGGGCGGGATTCTCGGCGGTATCTCCTCCGGGCAGGATGTCGTGGCGCGTGTTGCCTTCAAGCCGACCTCGAGCATTCGTCTCGGCGGGGACACCGTCAATGTCGATGGCGAGTCCGTCGATGTGATGACGAAAGGGCGGCACGACCCCTGTGTCG
Source organism: Gammaproteobacteria bacterium (assembly GCA_029287695.1). GTDB lineage: Bacteria > Pseudomonadota > Gammaproteobacteria > Chromatiales > Chromatiaceae > Sva-25. The sequence goes on from JARFQQ010000069.1 coordinate 1,126, forward strand.
GGATTCGTGCAACACCGATCTGCGAAGCAATGCTGGCCATCGTGCTTCTCGATCACCTGCTGCGCCAGCGTGGCCAGAACGGCGACGTTATACCAGAGACCCCCGTCATTCCGGCTTCCGTCAAAGAGTAGGTCGGCCGCGTGCCATACTGGCGCCTGTCGTCTTTCTATCTTTTCTATTTCGCCGCGCTCGGCGCGCTCATCCCGTTCTGGACGCTCTACCTGAGCTGGCTCGGCTTCAGTTCGATCGAGATCGGCCAGCTCATGGCCATACCGACAGCGACCAAGATCGTCGCACCCTACCTCTGGGGCTGGCTCGGCGATCACATTGGCAGGCGCATGGCAATCGTGCGTACCGGCTCGCTACTGGCATTCCTGACCTTCCTGCTGGTGTTCTGGCTGACGGACTATGCCGGCCTGGCGCTGGCGATGTCGTTGTTCAGTTTTTTCTGGAATGCCGTGTTGCCGCAGGTCGAGGTTGTGACCTTCCACTACCTGAAAGACGAGACGCCAAAGTACAGCCGCATCCGGGTATGGGGCTCGGTCGGCTTCGTTGTTGCGGTCACCGGGCTTGGTTTCATCGTTGACAGCCTTGGCCCGTCAAGCATTCTGCCGGTGCTCGCGGTTCTCTATCTCGGTATCTGGCTGGCAAGCCTGCTGATCCCGGAAAACGAGGAGGAGAGAGCAACTGATGATCCACATGTGCCGATTGGCAGCTTTATGCTGCAGCCGGGCATCCTGGCCTTCTTCGCGGCCTGCCTGCTGATGCAGATGAGCCATGGCAGTTACTACACCTTCTACTCCATCTATCTGGAGTCTCAGGGATACAGCAAGAGCCTGATCGGTGAGCTCTGGGCACTCGGGGTTGTCGCCGAGGTAGTTGTTTATATTTTTTTCATGCATGCCGCACTCATGCGGTTCGGCGCGATCAGGCTGCTGATGTTCAGCCTTTTGCTCGCCGCATTGCGGTGGATACTGATCGGGAGTTTCAGTGCCTACATGCCGGTGCTCCTGTTTGCACAGCTGCTTCATGCAGCGACTTTCGGCATTTTTCATGCCGCCGCAATTCACTCTGTTCATCACCGCTTCCCGCGCAGGTTGCTTGGCAGGGGGCAGGCGCTCTACAGCAGTGTGAGCTTCGGGCTTGGCGGAACGCTCGGTAGCCTCAGCAGTGGCTACCTGTGGGAATACTTCGGGTCATTTACCAGTTTTTTCGTCTCCGCACTTCTCGCATTGGCTGCTTTCTGGATTATCTATGCGGCATACCGCTCGGGCCAGTTTGGCAGGCATCCCGGTCAGGAACAGGGATAAAAAACAGTAAATATGTCACTGTTTTTTAAGGAATGACGAGTTTATAATGAGATAATAGTTATTCAGTAATCAGGAAATCCGGAGTTACCATGGTTTTGCGGCTCATCCCTGCGTCACACTCTTCCACGCCGCTGGCTCTAGGTATGAGCGTTCTGCTGTCTGCCTCATTGCTTCTCCCGGCACAGGCAATAGCCGAGGACTACAGTGATCTCCTTGGTGGCTATAGTTCAGCGCCAGCCAGGCCAGGCCCGGAGCCAATTACGACTGCGAGCATCGAACAGCCTGTCGTCCAGACTGTCGATCCCGAGCAGAATCTTGCGAATTACAGCAACCGGTCACCCGGCAATTTTCCAGGCTACAGTTTTCCTTCGCTGGAACAGCCGCTCTTTCC
>JARFQQ010000009.1 GCA_029287695.1 Gammaproteobacteria bacterium
AAGACCGCCGGGTTGGCGCCGGCACCGATCGCGATATTGACCGCAAGCGGCACCAGCAATACTGTCGCACCCACGTTCGACATCACGAGCGTGAAGAAAGTGGCCAGGATGGCGATCGATGCCTGAATGACCCAGACAGGCATGTCGCCCACGACAGAGAGAACCTGCTCGGCAATCCATTTGGCTGTGCCGGTGGTCTCGACCGCAAGCCCGAGAGGAATCAGGGAGGCGAGCAGAAAAACCGTCTTCCAGCTCACAGCCTCGTAGGCCTCCTCGATTTTGAGAACACCTGTGAGGACCATACCCATGGCGCCCGTCAGCAGGGCAACGGAGAGTCGGATATCCGTGAAGAGCACCATGAAAAGCGCGATGCCAAAAAAGACCGCGGCCGGCAGGATCTTGTTGGGACGCAGCTGCTCCTCGCGCGGGTACTCTGTCGTTACGACGACGAAGTCCCGATCCTTCTCGATGCGTTCCAGTGCATTCCATGCCGTGTGGACCACGAGCGTATCACCCGCCTGGAAGGGCATGTTGCGGATATCCTCTCCCTCACGCAGGGTCTCGCCATTGCGGTGCAGGCCGATCATGGCAAGACCGTAAGTCTTGCGCATCCAGACATCACGCGCAGTGTTACCGATGAGCTTCGAGCCGGGCGGGATAACCACCTCCGCAATACCCGACTTGGCCGGCGAGAGTGACTCGGTAAAGGTGCGCAGCTGGTCGCGCATCCTGAGATCGTATTTTTCGACAAAATGCTCGAGATCGTTCGGGTCGGCCACGACGCCGAGCACCATCCCGGGGGCGAACTCGACATCACGCGCAATAGTCCCGGGCCCGACACGGGTCTCCTCGCCGGGCCGCTTGGTGGCGATGATGCGAATGCGGTACGTGGTCTCGACATCATCGAGATTCTTGCCGGCAAGTTCACTGCCGTCGGTGACAACGACTTCATTGATCGCGTAATTGACACCGTAGACATCGTGAAAATAGGCCATCGGGTCCGTACCGACCGTGCTGCTCTCGCTCTTGGTCTTGGGGAGCACGAAGCGACCGGCCAGCACGAAATAGGCAATACCGGTCAAAATGAGCGCGATACCGATCGGGGTCACGGAAAAGAGACCCCAGGTTTCCATCTGCTGATCAGCCGGCAACGCCTTGTTGGATGTCAGGATCAGGTCGTTGAGAAGGATCAGGGGACTGGAACCGACCATGGTCATGGTGCCGCCAAGGATGGCCGTAAAGCCCATCGGCATGAGGAGACGGGACATGGGCAGGCCGGAGCGTGCCGAGATCCGCGAGACCACCGGCAGGAAGAGTGCAGCAGCACCGACGTTCTGCATAAAGGAGGAGATGAATCCCACGGTGGCAGAGATGATCGGGATGATCCGGGATTCAGTCGTTCCCCCGATTTTGAGTATGAAAGACGCGACACGGCTCATGATGCCGGTTCTGTCGAGTCCTGCACCGATGATCATCACGGCGATGATGGAGATGACCGCGTTGGAGGCAAAGCCGTCGAAAAGATGGGTGTTATCAACGAGTCCCTGTTCAAGTCCCATTAAAGGGGCAAGCAGGGAAGTCAGCCCCAGCAGTACCATGATGGTGGCTGCTGCGACATCGACACCGACGACTTCGAAAGCAAAAAGGTAGATGGTCAGCACCAGAATTGCACTAACCCAGGCAATCTCGACTGTCGGGACGATATTGGCGAGATAGACTGCCAGTATGGCGAAAAGGATTGCAGCAATGACCTGCTTGCGGTTCAGGAAACGCTTGCTGGTTCCCGTCTGTTCTTCGTCTGCGAGTGTGTTCATGTTATTACTATCGTGGACAGGCGGCTCCCCCGCTAAGGATGCGCCCTCATTGGTTGTAACTGTTTTCATCAGGCTGATCTTGGCACCCGTTGCCTGCCAGGCTGGTCCTCGATCATCACGAGCGGAACCGGCATGCGAACCTCGCGCGCAGGGACCAGCTCCTCTGCGAGACGCCTGGCAAGGGGGTCATGTGGCATGGCTACCAGAAAAAGCAGCGATGAGTGCTTCTTGAGGTAGTCACTGATCCCGGCAACCGCGTCCAGATCAAGCATGGAACTTCTGTAGCTGATCCCGGCATTCGCAAGCCGTTTCTCGAGGCTGTCAAGATGACCGGTATCAACCACGCCGTGGACCAGCAGGTCGACGCTTGCACCCTGGCGAGAGCAGGTCTCTATGACATAATCGAGAGGCGCCCCCTCTCCCCTGCCGTCTGTCAGCAGGGCGACGCGTCTCGCAGCCGGCACCGGAATAACCTTTGAGGCCGGCGCCGTTGCCACTGATTCACTTTCCGCATAGCCTACGATTCCCGCTTTTTGACGCGGAGAGAGGTAGTCGCCTGCATGCTGATGGCCCAGCGCAGCAAGCATGCGCTTGATATCTTTGCTCAGTCGTTTCATTGTCAATTATATCCGAATATTAGTGGAAGCTGTTGTTCAATTGAGCAACCTTCATGCCAACATCGGAAATGCAGTAACCTGTTGTTTTTCTGTAACCGGGCCTGGAATGGCAGACAAGCAGGTGTTGCAATGAGCAACAGTCTCTTATGCCACGAACACGCAGAGGCTGGCAGCAGAGGTCGATGTGGAAAAATGCTAGACTTGTTGCATTATGTAACGCGGTATTGCACTTTGTTATGCCTTTGTCTATCGACCTTAAAAGTCTTCGGGGAAAGATCACGACGGCCTATGTGATCCTGGTTTTTGCCACTTTCATCCTCGGCACGATCGCATTCCTGGACCTGCTTTTCCTGGAGAGCCGGATTTCTGAAAGCAGGATTGTGACCAGCTTCAAGGATG
>JARFQQ010000018.1 GCA_029287695.1 Gammaproteobacteria bacterium
GGGCTCGGAGATGTGTATAAGAGACAGTTGCTGCGCCTGGTCGAGCTGCTTCCTGATGGCGCGGCTCTCGGAGCGGCTGAAGTTCAGGTCATCTTGCGCTGCCAGTACGCTGAAATAGGCCTCGGCGACACGGATGATCAGGAACTGCTCCTCTGCCTGGTAGGCTGCCTCGGCAGCGTTGACCCCGTGCATTGCTTTCTGGAAATTCATCCAGCTGGCGCGGTTGAAAATCGCCTGGGTGACATTCAGAGTGATGCGATTGCGTGTGAATGAGTCGTTGCTGTTTGAAAAAGTATCCGTATACGACCCGACGTAATCGGTGGTGCCGATGAAATTAAGCTGGGGAAGCAGTGTGGAGCGTGCAATCGGCGTGTTTTCCCTATTGGCATCCAGCGTTGCGGCTGATGAGAGAATCTGCGAATCCTGCTTGCCGGCAAGCTTGTAAATATCGTACAGGTCTCCTGCATGCACGGGTACGGCTAGCATCAGGGCAAGTGTGGCCGGTATGAAGAGTCGCATGGTCGATTTCCGTTGATACCCTCTATTGATGATGCGACATGTTATCAAAAGGAGAGATTACGAAGCCAAGAAATTCTCGACAAACCGCACAGCAGGAAAGCAACTCAGTCGGTCACACGTTTCACTGAAAGAATGTCGGGCATGCGCGCCACTTTCTCGATGAGCCCCTGCAACTCCGAGATATCACTCACCTCGACGGTAAAGCGCATGACCGCCTGGTGCCTTTTCTTGTCAGAATGTGTCCGCATGGAGAGGATATCCACATCCTCGTTTGCCATGATGGATGAGATATCGCGCACAAGGCCCTTGCGGTCGATGCCGATGATACGGATGTCGACATTGAAACTGCCGGAGCTGCCCTCTTCCGGTGTTTCCCAGCGCACTTCGATCAGCCTGTCTCTCTCCTGCTCGGGCAGTCTCGTGACCATGGAGCAGTCCCCGCGATGAACAGTGATACCCTGTCCGCGCGTGATATAGCCGATGACAGGATCCCCCGGAACAGGTTTGCAACACTGCCCGAGCTTGGTCATGACACCGTCGATTCCGTCGACGACGAGTTTGGGACCATCACCGCCGGTCGGCTTGCGCTTTTTGCGCCGGCGTGCTCCAGCTGTCTTGCGCTGTTCCTCCCGCTGTTGCTGCAGGAGCTCGCGCTGTTCCCAGCTGGCCACCTGTACGGGCGAGACATCGCCGCGACCGATGGCCGCACAGAGATCGTCCTCGCTGTTGAGATTGAATTCGGGTGCAATCGCGGCGAGGTTCGGGCGCGCGAGACTCATACGCGTGAGTTCCCGCTCGAGCATGTCCCTTCCCATCTCTACATGGACCGAGTAATCCTGCTGTCGATACCACTGGCGAATACGGTTTCGCGCCCGCGGCGTTGCCACGTAACAGGGATGCGTGCGAAGCCAGTCTCTCGAGGGATGCTCCTCTTTCGCCGTGATGATCTCGACAGTCTGGCCATTTTCGAGTCTCTGGGTCAACGGAGCGATGCGGCCGTCAACCTTGGCCCCGCGGCAGCGGTGCCCGACGCTGCTATGAATGGCATAAGCAAAATCCACGGCCGTTGATCCATAGGGCAACTCGATCACCTTGCCCTGGGGTGAAAGGACATAGATGTTGTGCTGGCTGTCCTCCGCCTCCTTCTCACTGTCTTGCTCCACCATGCCGTCACGCTGCTCGAGCCACTGGCGCATCCACTCGATGCGTTTCTCGAGATCGCTGTTCTGGCCGCGCTGTTCCTTGTATCGCCAGTGTGCCGCAATGCCCCGCTCGGCATGCTCATGCATATCGTATGTACGGATCTGGATCTCGAGCGGCTTCCCGTCGTCACCGACGACGACGGTGTGGATGGACTGGTAAAGGTTCGCCTTTGGTGTCGCAATATAGTCATCGAACTCCTTCGGCAGGTGATGCCAGAGGCTGTGGACGACACCCAGCGCTGCATAACAGTCGGCAACCGTGTCGACGAGGACGCGCACCGCGCGGACGTCAAAGATGTGCGAAAAATCCTTTTCCTTGCGCTGCATCTTCTTCCAGATGCTGTAGATGTGCTTGGGGCGACCGCTGATGCTTGCCTTGATGCCGGCCTTGCCGAACTCTCTCTCAAGCGCATCGATTGTCTCCCTGATGTAGGCAAGGCGTTCTTCACGGCGCTCCTCGAGTTGCCTGGCAATATGCCGATAGGCTTCGGGCTCGAGAAAGCGCAGAGAGAGATCCTCGAGTTCCCACTTGATCTGCCAGATACCGAGGCGGTTGGCAATCGGTGCGAAAATATCACGCGTGTTACGGCTGAACTGTTTCTGGATCTTCAGCGGGAGGTTGCCGAGACGCCGCATAAGATGCACACGTTCGGCAAGGACGATCAGCAGGACCTGGACGTCATTGGAAATGGCCAGCAGCATCCTGCGCAGGTTTTCCGAATGTCCCTTGCCCTCCTCCTCTCGCGCCGCAAGGACGCCGGGGGTCAGGCGCTGGATACGGGCCAGGTCATGCACCCTGCTCACAACAACCTCGCTGTAGTTATCAGCGAGTTCCTGTTCGGAAAAGTGACCGGCGCTGAAAGCGCGATAGAGGATGGCAGCGGTCAGGGTTTCGTCATCGAGTTCGAAATGAACCAGCAAATCAGCGACATGCAGAACGTAAAGAACGAGCTGCTGGCCGGTTCGCTCGGTTTCGTCATGAAATGCATCGAGTGTCGCATGCACGGCCCTGAGAAGGTGTTCGCGCTTGTCGCGCTCCTGGGGTGGCGGCAGCGCATTGATCCACTCCTCGACATCCGCTTCCGTCAGCCTCTCATCAGGCAGGCGCTTGGTGACAGCAACCATTCCGGAAAGTCAGTTACGCGGCTCAGTCCAGCACGTGGCTGACAAGGCCGTCGGCCAGCTTGGGCTCGAACCAGGTCGACTTGGGTGGCATCACCTCGCCGGCATCGGCCACGGCCATGAGTGCCTCCATGCTGGTCGGAGGCAGAGAGAAGGCGACTGCCATCTCGCCGCTGTCAACGCGCTTCACAAGCCCCTCCAGCCCGCGAATACCACCGACAAAATCAATACGATCGTCTGTGCGCTGATCGATGATGCCAAGAATTGGCGCGATCAGATTGTCGGCCAAAAGGCTGACATCGAGACGTGCGACAGGGTCGTCGGGGATGCGGTCCGAAGGCAGAGCCAGCCTGTACCAGCGCCTCTCGAGATACATACCGAACTCCCCCGGCGATGCCGGCTTGACCGGGCTATCCGAGGCCTCGACGTGAAAAGCACCGGCGACACGGTCCAGGAAGGCTTGCGACGTCATACCGTTCAGATCCCTGATGACCCTGTTGTAGTC
>JARFQQ010000174.1 GCA_029287695.1 Gammaproteobacteria bacterium
CTGGTGCTGTTGCGTTTCGTGGTCATCGTTCTCTACGACATCATCGTTGCCAACATTGCGGTAGCACGCCTGATCCTGGGTCGACAGGACAGCTTGCAACCGGCGTTCATCGTGATGCCGCTGGTACTGCGCAGCGAGATCGGGATCAGCGTGCTGGCCAACACGATCTCCCTGACACCGGGCACTGTCTCGGTCTCTCTCAGTCCCGACCGCCGTTGCCTGTTCGTCCACAGCCTGCACACCACAGATCCGGACGAACTGGTGGAAACGATTCGCGAGCGCTACGAAGCGCCACTGAAGGAGATTCTCGAAGCATGTTGAATACCGCCCTATATGCCGCCTTCGGACTGGTCAGCATGGCCCTGCTCCTTGCGTTCTTGCGCCTGTTGCTGGGACCAACCAAGGCTGATCGCATCCTGGCACTGGACACCCTCTATGTCGACACCGTTGCCTTGCTTGTTCTGCTCGGCATCCATCTGCGCAGCAACCTCTATTTCGAGGCAGCATTGCTCATCGCGATGATCGGGTTCGTCGGCACGGTGGCGCTGAGCAAGTTTCTGACCCGGGGGGATATCATCGAATGATGCCCGTCACGCTGGAGCTGTTGTTGTCCGGACTCATCCTGATTGGTGCAGGCTTCACCCTGGTCGGATCGCTGGGGCTCATTCGCCTGCGTGATTTCTACAGCCGGCTGCACGCTCCGACCAAGGCCACGACGCTGGGCGTTGGCAGCCTGCTGATCGCATCGGCGATCTTCTTCAGTTACCAGGATGAGGGACTCAGCCTGCATGAGATCCTCGTGACCCTGTTCCTGTTCATCACCGCGCCGGTTGGCGCACACCTCATGGCCAAGGCCGCCTTGCACCTGCGTTTGAAATCCATCGCCAGTTTGCCGTCAACGAAGTTGCTTGATGGAGAACATTGCGACGAGTCAGGCAGTAACGCGAAGAGTGAATAGTGGCTGACACCTGCGATCGCAGGATGCCGGCAACCGGACGATGGGGTTTGAATTCCCTGGCCTGAGTTCGTCGTCGTTCACTCCTGTAGAGCGATTGTCCCGGATAATGGACACTCTTTTCCGGCACTGCCTCCAGCTCTTCCGGGGAGGTATGATCAAAAGATGGTTCAGTCTGAATCGAAGATGTATTTAACCCATTTCGAGGTCGATCCATGCCGCTGAATTTAACTGCCAACGAATCCAGAGTGATTGGTTGCCTGATGGAAAAATCCATTTACACGCCGGATCAGTATCCAATGACGTTGAATGCACTGACCAAGGCATGTAACCAGAAATCCGGGCGCAGCCCTGTCATGTCACTGGATATGGGTGAGGTGCAGCATACTGCCCGTGACCTGCGCGACAAGCATCTCGTGCATATTGAAGAGAATTTCAAAAATGGCGTGGAGAAGTACTCGCAGCAATTCTGTAATGTCAGATACGGTGATTACCAGTTTGATCCACCGCAGTTCGCTATCCTCTGTTTGCTGCTGTTGCGTGGTCCGCAAACGCCTGGCGAGATAAGGGCGCGCAGTGGGCGCCTGCATGCCTTTGCCGACAACAATGCAGTTCTTGACGCACTGAACAGCCTGCTCGACCGAAGCGTTCCTCTTGTTGTAAAACTGCCGCGTACGCCGGGGCGAAAAGACTCGGAGTACATGCATTTGTTCTCCGGTCCTGTTGATGTCGAAGCCTACGCAATAAAATCAGCAGCTGAGAAGAGCGGAGAGCATGCAAAGAAGTCCAGTCTCGAGCAGAGGGTTGCGGCTTTGGAAGCAGAGGTGGCAGAACTCAGGTCAATGTTATCTCACTGAAAACAGCCGAAAAGGGACGGCCCATCTGCGTTCCGTTTATTGCTCGTCAACCCCTGTGCGGTCGCTCTCCGCAACGATCTCCGGCATCCCTGCCATTCAGAAGGGGGATTGCCAGTGCATCTCGGTATCCTCCAGGCGCTCCCCCGGGTCGTCCACAGGCTCGGCCGAGAGCGCCCGGTTGACCAGGTTCTGCTGCTGCAGGGCATGCAGCCTTGCATTGCCGCAGGCAGGCGAGGCCGATGGCGCCCTTCCCGCGTAGCCGAGCGTCATCGCCGGAGTCTTGCTGACACGCAAATGGTGCTGCACCTGGTACCAGGCGCCCTGGTTCCTCGGCTCTTCCTGGCACCAGACCACTTCACTGGCCTTGCTGTATTGCTCCAGCATGCGTTTCAGTGTCTTGCGCGGAAACGGATAGAGCTGTTCGATGCGCAGGATCGCAATATCGGTGATGTCACGCTCCCTGCGCGCCTTCAGCAGGTCGAAATAGACCTTGCCGCTGCACAAGACCACGCGGCGGCTATCCGCCGGGTCGATATCGTCGACCTCCCGGATGATCAGTTCCAGTCCTCCCCGGGTAAGATCCTCCAGTGACGAGGTGGACAGCGGATGCCTCAACAGGCTCTTGGGTGTCATCACCACCAGCGGCCTGCGGAAGTCGCGCTTGTACTGATCACGCAGCAGGTGGAAAAGCTGTGCAGGGGTGCTCGGATTCCAGACACGCATATTGAGTTCGGCACAGAGCTGCAGGAAGCGCTCCAGCCGTGCGGAGGAGTGCTCAGGGCCCTGCCCCTCGTAGCCATGTGGCAGAAGCAGGGTCAACTGGCAGAAACGCCCCCATTTCAGGTAACCGCTGGAGATGAACTGGTCGATCACGACCTGGGCGCAATTCGCGAAATCGCCGAACTGCGCTTCCCAGATAACCAGCGTGTCGGGGCTGGATGTCGCATAACCATATTCGAAGGCCAGTACCGCCAGTTCGGACAGCATGGAATTGATGAGCGTGAATCCCGCGTTTCCTTCCGCGGCCTGCTCGAGAGGGATGAAGCGATCGTCGGTTTCCTGGTCGTGCAGAATCGCGTGACGATGTGAAAAGGTACCACGCCCCGTGTCCTGGCCGGAGAGCCTGATAGAGACGCCCTCATTCAACAGGGAAGCACAGGCGAGATGCTCGGCCATGCCCCAGTCAAGCGCCTGCTCACCGGCAAGCATGGCAATCCGGCTGTCGAGCACCTTCCTGACACGCCGGTGCAGCACAAAAGTCTCGGGGGGAGTCGTGATCCTGTCGCCGAGAAGTTGCAGGGTCTCCTCGCTGATCGCCGTGGGCACCACGCTGACGGGCTTCGCATTCATGAAGCGATGCCAGTCTGTGTGTTGATAACCCGTCGGTGAACCGTGCAGAAACTCCAGCACCGTCACCTCGCCACTGTCGAGCGTCTCGCGGTAATCATTGACCATGCGGCCGGCGTCGTTCTTGCCGATGAGGCCCTCGCTCATGAGACGTTTGGCATAAATGGCCCGCGTGGTCTCGATTTGCCGGATCCTGCGATACATGCCGGGCTGGGTGATCATTGGTTCATCGGCTTCGTTATGACCCTGGCGACGGTAGCAGACCAGGTCGATGACAACGTCGTTATGGAAGCTGTTGCGGTACTCCAGCGCCAGCCGCGTGACAAAGACCACGGCATCCGGATCATTGGCGTTAACATGAAAAATCGGCGCCTGGATCAGCTTTGCAACCTCGGTGCAATAGAGCGTCGAACGTGCCTCCAGGGGCATGCTGGTAGTAAAGCCGATCTGGTTGTTCACGACCAGGTGCAAGCTCCCACCGGTGCGGTAGCCGTGGGTCTTGGAGAGATTCAGCGTCTCGGTTGTGACCCCCTGGCCGATAAAAGCCGCATCGCCATGGATGAGGACCGGCATCACCTGTTTCCTGCCATCCCCCCCGGCCGCGTCCTGGCGCGCCCGCACGCCACCCTCGACGACCGGCGAGACGATTTCAAGATGCGAAGGATTGAAAGCGAGCGCAACATGCACAGGGCCGCCCGGCGTTTCGATATTGGAGTAGAAGCCCTGGTGATACTTGACATCACCCGACCCCGGCATGGCGTCAGGTTCGTAGTGCCCCTCGAATTCGTCGAAGAGTTCCTGTGGTGATTTACCCATGAGGTTCACAAGAACATTGAGCCGTCCACGGTGCGCCATGCCGATGACGATGTGATTGATGCCGAGTTGACCACCACCCTGGACGATCTCATCGAGCATCGGGATCAGGGAATCACCACCCTCCAGTGAAAAGCGTTTCTGTCCGACATAGCGACGATGCAGGTAGTGCTCGAGTCCTTCGGCCGCTGTCAGATCACGCAGGATGTCGGTTCGTGCCACATCGCTGTGCTGCGACTGCCACTCGCCGCGCGTGGATTCGAGCCGCTGTTCGAGCCAGCGACGCTGCTCGGCATCATTGATGTGCATGTACTCGGTCGCAAGCGATCCGCAGTAGACACGCTCCATGACCCTGATGATCTCCGACAGCGGCAGGTTGCGGACGGGATCGATCGCAATATGGGACACCTCGGTCATGAGCGCTTCGTCGTCAAGCCCGTAATAACCGGGATCCAGTTCGACAGGCTTCTCCGGCTCATGGAGTCCCAGGGGATCAGTCTTCGCATAGAGGTGGCCCATCATGCGATAAGCGGTAATGAGACGTTCTGCCGAAGCCGAGACATCAACCTTCGAAGCAGCAGACTCCACCGGGGCAGCGAGCAGACCGGGCGAGCCGCCCGGTTCCGTTTGCGCCGCCTCGAACCCGTAAAAGTAGTGCCGCCACTCGGAGGTAACGCTGTGAGGATCGAGTTTCCAGGCCTCGTAAAGCTGGTCGATGTATTCTGCTGTATGGGGATTGAGTCCGTTGTGTTTGATGCTGCTCACTCTCTTTGTCATTGTGCTGGCTGTGGAAGCTATGCGGCCTGTATTAATCCTGCAGGATTCGTGCCATCAAGCCGGGTATCAGGGGCTACTTTGCCGGAAATGTGAAAAAACCTGATTTCCTGCACGCCGGTATCAGATTGCAGGAGTAACCGGATGATCAAATATCCAGTCTAACCGCTCCCGGTTGATTAACACAGGAACAAGCCGGATTTTCGCCAAAATCCCTGTGTGACCCATAGAAAGATCTATACTCGACTCGACAGTTTCGATCGCTGAATAATGACCTGGATTCTCTCTATCAAGACAACATGAAGGACCCTGGTAAAAAAGATCGTTCGCACGCTTGCCCGGCGATTCTGAAAACATCCCATTCATCATCCCGGATGATGATATTCCGGCAATATGCAAGGCAAGCCTGAACCTGCCTGACTGGATTAAGACTTAAAAGGATGGAGTGACGATGTACCTTGTAACCAACCGTGGTATCAACAACGATAGCGGCTCTGTAGTGGATGTCTTTGGCGACCACCCGAATATCAAGGGGCCGAATGAGCTGCGCATCGCGCAGATAAGCAGGAAGAAAAGCAAGTGGCATGCAGAAATGCTTGATGACTTGCTGACAAAAAAAGAGGCAAAAACCCTCATCGATGATTTTGATCTGATGCTCGACCCCGACAAGCGTCACTACATCGATTTATCGATCGCGTGCAAACTGGCAGAACAGGCTCGCAATGAAAAAAAGAGCATTCTTTTCTTCGTGCACGGTTACAACAACGATGTCGAGGATGTACTGAACCGCGCCCATCATCTCGAGAAGCGATATGGCGTCATCGTCGTTCCCTTCACCTGGCCTGCCGACGGAGGGGGACTCAAAGGCGCCGCCAATTATAAAAACGACAAAAACGATGCCAAGGCATCCGTGGTCGCCCTCGATCGCATGCTGGGTTTCATCAACAAGAACCTCGTTCTACTCACGAGCAACAACCTGGCAAGATTCTGGGAAGAGGCGAGCAGGAAACACCCGAAGGATCTCGAGAAGCGTGACGCACTTTACACAAACCTCGTCGAAAAGCATTGTCCCTTTACCATCAATCTGATGTTGCACAGCATGGGCAACTACGTCCTGAAACAGATGCTCAAATCCAGCATCTCCGCAGGCGCCGGCCTTACCTTCGACAACATCCTGATGGTCGCCGCAGACACCAACAACCTGGATCATTCCCTGTGGGTTGATCGCTTGCGTTTCCGGCGACGTCTCTACATCACAATCAATGAAGACGATCACGCACTGGCTGCCTCACGCATGAAATCAGGCCAGGACCAGCTCTCACGGCTTGGCCATACCCTCTCCGGCCTCATGTCCACCAAAGCGAAGTACATCAACTTCACCAACACGCCCTATGTTGGCAACTCCCACGCCTACTTTGAAGGCAATGCCGTCACGCGGAACAAGAAAATCCACCGCTTCTTCAAGCTTGCGCTGAATGGCAGGAGCGCCGAGGAGCAACTGGTATACAGGCCGGACATCAACTGTTACGACTTCCCGAAGACCTAGAAGCCACGGGCAACCGCAGACCAGAAGGTGTCGGAGAGCATTTTTTTGAAAAAATGCTCTCCGACACCATGCTCAAGTACCGCAGAAAGTCACCTCGACCCGCTCGTGTTCGCCGGGCGGCTCCGAGTAGTGGTCGAGCCCTTCCTGTCGAGTGAATGGCTCTGCAAGCACTTTGCGGAGCTCGTGAAAAACGCTGAAATCGCCTTCAAAGGCGGCACGGATGGCACGCTCGACCTGGTGATTACGGGGAATCACGACAGGATTGACGCGAGCCATCTGCCCGGCTGCTGTCTGCCGGCCGCCGGGCTGAGTGTCGATACGCGCCAGCCAGCGTGTCTCGAATTCTCCGAAGCGCGGAGCCCCTTCTTGAGCGATCCGATCTGCAAGCTCTCCAAAGCTCCGGGTGTAATCGAGCTGGTGATCCTGCAGGTATTGCAGCCAGGCTGTCACCAGCCCGCTGTCACCCTCCTCGTTGCCAGCCAGGCCCAGTTTTGCACCCATGCGCGCAAAGTACTCTTCCTCAAATCGTGGCTGGAAGCGTTCCAGTACTCCCTCGTAATCCTC
>JARFQQ010000211.1 GCA_029287695.1 Gammaproteobacteria bacterium
GTTTTCGAGAGGCAGTGGCTCGTCAACCTGATCCTGTGGGGCAATTTCACCCGCCTCAGAGACAGTGCGCTTGATACGCTGGGCAAGAATATCTCCGGCAAGACACTGCAGATCGCCTGCGTCTACGGGGATTTCACGCCAAGGCTGCACCAGCGACTGGCACCGGATGCGCGGCTGGATGTCGTGGATGTGCTGCCAATCCAGCTCGACAATCTCGACCGGAAGCTCGACGACAGCGAACAGGTCCGGCTGTTTTGCTCGAACTCAGAGAATCTCGAATTTGCCGACAGCTCCTCCTATGAACAGGTGATCCTCTTTTTTCTGCTCCATGAGCTGCCCGAGGAGACACGCCAGTCGACCCTGAAAGAAGCACTTCGCGTCCTGAAGCCCGGTGGGAAACTCGTGATTGTCGACTACCACAAGCCGCACGCCTGGAATCCGCTGCGATACCTGATGAGGCCGTTGCTCGCCTGGCTCGAACCCTTCGCGCTTGCAGTCTGGCAACGGGAACTGTCGGAATTCATTCCGATATCACACAACGAATACAGCATCACCAAGTCAACCTTCTTCGGTGCGCTCTACCAGCAAGTCGTCTTCACTCGCCGCTGAGAGATTTCGTACCTTTACGAAGAACTGGCAAGCCTCTCTCAGTCACACTCCTCAGGCTCTTCATTATCGGACTTGGCGGTAATGATGGTCACCAGGAAGGTCGAGATCAGGATCACCGGTGCAAAAAAGAACAGCAGCATCCCGATGACCGTGAAGATATGGTTGATATTGGCCACTGGCGGAATCAACTTCAGCCCGGCGAACATCATGAGAATGCCGCCCGTGAAGAAGGCGAAGGAGAAAAGGATGCCTTCCTTGACGTTACGGCATCCGAAAAGTAGCAGTTTTTTTTTCGTCATTCTTCCCCCTCAGTTGACGCCGGCCGTGATCTCGGGCGGTTCAATCTCGCCCTTCAGGATCTTGTCGGCCATGCCAGGTTCAAGCCCGAATTCCTCTTCGATCATGCGATTCCAGGCGTCGCGTTTGAAGGTCTCCTTCCCGGGAACCTTGCGATGGACCAGGTTGATGTGGCAATCGATGCAACTCTTGCCGACTGCATCTTCCTGATGAATCTTCGCAGTATCGGCTCTGCTGCCAACAATCGCCTCTTGCAGGTGACAGCGACTGCAGGTTGCAGAATCCCTCTCCCTGAACCACTGGCGGGCCTTGAACGCTGCTTCCGGCAGGTGCAGGTTGTTGACCACGGGATTGTCATAATCGGGGCCGAAAAGCTGCTTGAAAAGGTCCTTGGTTCCCATGACATGATCCAGGGTCGCCGATAAGACCCCTTCGGAGACATGACAATCACCACAGGAGGCACGCACGCCGGAGGTCGGCAAGTAGTGACTCGACTCCCTGTAGGGTGAGGCCGTGAGTTCCATGGAATGGCAGGTCGTGCAAAATTCTTCCGTACTCGTTTGGTGATCGAACTCGATCAGCATCAGCATGAAGACCACGCCGGAACCGAATGCGATGACCAGCGCCGTAACAACCCGGCGGGTGATAATGGCGGGAACAGCGAATTTAATCATCGCCGGATTTCCTCGTCCCGTAACCGAGAATCGGATTTCCTTTCTCCGGGTTATCGAGCCAGCCATGATGCTCTTTCACATCGGTCACATAGCGGCTGATCAGCGCATCCGCCTCGTCACCAGCCACGGCTCTTACCTGCGGTAGAAACTTCGAGTAGAAGTTACGGCTGACGAGGTAGATGCCCTCCCACCAGGTATGGTTCGGACTGGCCATGGCAGCACCATGTCGTGCTCTCGCCCCCTCGTCATGCCAGAGTTCCCAGTAAGTAAACTCGATCGGTTCATCGAACGGTGCAGGCGTCAACAAACCCTTGTCATAGAGATCGAGCATGATCGACTGCGCCGGTTTTCCGAACTTCTCGTTATAGAGATCCACCACGGAGTCAAACTGGTCCATGAAACTGGTGGCGAAGTTCTTCCCGTGACACTCGAGACAGACCATGCGCATCGCCTTTCTGCGTCTGTCTGGTGGAACCACGACCTTGACCTTTCCCAGGCTGCCGTCGATCTTCGTATGCTCCGTTCCCCTGTCCGGCACGGGTTGCGATGCCGGAATCTCGCTCTTGTCTCCATCCTCGTAAATCACGAGATACTGTTTCTCGGAGACCGGTGTATTGAGATTCCAGGCATTGCGCATGCCGACATCGTGATTGGTCGGCAGCTTGCCGGCCGCCCCCATGTGACAGGTCACGCATGTCGGTGCACTGACATAGTCCTTGCCTGCTATCCAGCTGTCCGAGTCAAGATTCATCTTCTCCTTGTGGGCAAAATAGGCCATGCCATGCTTGGATGCTTCGTAGATAGCGCGATCCGGTGAATCAGGACCCGAGTGGCAGCGCATGCAGGAGCTGGGATCGCGCGCCTGTGCCTTCGAGAAGGCATGCCTGCCATGGCAGGAACTGCAGGATCCTTTCGAGCCATCAGGATTGATGCGCCCTATCCCGGAGTTGGGCCAGGTTGCCGTGTCAAGTGTGCCGTCTCCCTTGACCTTCACCTCTGAACCGTGGCACTGGGCACAACCTGCATCGATGATCGCCTTTCCACCGAGGTTGGCAGCCATGACAGGCATGCGATCGGTGATCAGGCTCACGGCATTGGCGTGTACCGAGCTGCTGTTCTGCTCGGTTTCGTTCACATGACAGCGGCCGCAATCCTTCGGTGAAACGATGGTGGCGATCGTGAAGCCCTCGTGCTGGATAGCATCGACGTCACTTGCATCAGCCTGGTGGCAATCGAGACAGTTCATACCGACTTCGGCATGTCTGCTTTGTCGCCACTGCTCAGCGAGACCCGCGGATGTCTTGGTATGGCATTTGACGCACTCCTTGCCCTCCTCGATACCCCAGTCGGAAGGATCCAGCTCGACCTCTGCAGCCTGCAGCTGGCCACAGATCATCAGCAGGCAAGCTGCAGGCAAGAGCTTCAGCCTCTCTTGAACGGTTTTCATGAACACTCTGGCGATCTCCAAAACTCAATTTCCACGGGACTGTTTATTTCGTCGAACCACCGTCTTTCCCGGAATGCTTTCCAGTCTCCATCGCGCGAATGTCACCCATATTCCTGCCCGTGGTCAGTGCCTGATAGAGGTGCGCAATCTTGAATTCCTGCTGGAGCCATCAAGGGCGAGCCGGAGAGACGTGCTTCGCCCTGCCCCGCTCCCTGCCGTGACTCGGGCAAGGGGCGGGACAGAAGCGTGTCAGAGCTTGACTTCGGCGACAGCGATTGACACCGGATCAGTCAGTTCTTTCGGCAGATGCGTGAACTTCTCGACCAGTCCGGGCCACAGCAGGTTGTAGAACAGCTCGCCGCGAACAAGGACCGCGTCCTTCGCCGGAATGTCATAGCTCAGTTCCCTGGTCTCGAAAGGCTTCAGGCGTGTATCGGGGCCGAGCTTGGTTGCAACCGGCGGAAGCGCATGCATGTCATTGTCATCATAGAGTTCATACATCAGGTAGGCTTGCGGATCCTCCTTGGCCGGGTGACCCTCTGCATTCTCCCAGACGACGTTGCCGCTGGCATCGTAGGCCGTGAGTTTCAGATAGATGTTCCTGAACGGAGCACCTGTCGGGAGACTGTGTGGCTGCATGTTGCGCATGTAAACCGCCGTCTTGAGCGTGTCTCCCTCGGGAACTGCCATCACCTTGAACACGACGGAACGCTTGAGCATGGCATGGTCGTGTCCGCCACCCATGCCATGATCGACCATGCCGCCTGCGACGGGCATGTGGCACGCAAGGCAATCAGTCTTGCTCTTGGCTTCCATGTACTCGTCACCGGTTGCGCACAGCGGGACCTGCTTGGAGTTGGAACGCTTGTCGTGGCAGCCCATGCAGGCATCGGATGTACGCATCTGCTGGGGGTTGCTCTGCATCGGCAGGGATTGAATCTCCTGGCCATCCAGCGTGACGGGCTTGCCAAGATGCGGGTTCGGCTTCTTGTCGCTGTCTGTCTCGAGCGCGCCACCGAACGGGTCATCCGAGGCGCCAGAGGCCTTGAGCATGGCGAGTTCCTGGTTCATGCCCGAGGGTGCCTGGATGGAGTC
>JARFQQ010000008.1 GCA_029287695.1 Gammaproteobacteria bacterium
GAAAAATTCGAACGTACCAAACCGCACGTCAATGTTGGCACGATAGGCCACGTTGACCACGGCAAGACAACCCTGACGGCGGCGCTGACGAAGGTGTGTGCCGAGACCTGGGGTGGCGAGCTGAAGGCATTCGACCAGATCGACAATGCCCCGGAAGAGCGCGAGCGTGGTATCACGATTGCGACCTCGCACGTTGAGTACGAGTCACCGACGCGCCACTACGCGCACGTTGACTGCCCGGGCCACGCGGACTACGTCAAGAACATGATCACGGGTGCGGCGCAGATGGACGGCGCGATCCTGGTGGTCTCGGCGGCAGACGGCCCCATGCCGCAGACGCGCGAGCACATCCTGCTGTCGCGCCAGGTCGGTGTTCCGTACATTCTGGTGTACATGAACAAGGCGGACATGGTCGATGACGAGGAGCTGCTGGAGCTGGTCGAGATGGAGATCCGCGAGCTGCTGAGCGACTACGACTTCCCGGGCGATGACACGCCGATCGTGACCGGTTCGGCGCTGAAGGCGCTGGAAGGTGACACTTCGGACATTGGTGCACCGTCGGTGATCAAGCTGGTCGAGGCGCTGGATGAGTACATTCCGACGCCGGAGCGTGCGATTGACCAGCCGTTCCTGATGCCGATCGAGGACGTGTTCTCGATTTCGGGTCGCGGTACGGTTGTCACGGGTCGTGTCGAGCGTGGTGTGGTCAAGGTTGGCGAAGAGATCGAAATCGTCGGCATCAAGGACACCACGACGACGACCTGCACGGGTGTCGAGATGTTCCGCAAGCTGCTGGACCAGGGTGAGGCGGGCGACAACGTTGGCGTTCTGCTGCGTGGTACCAAGCGTGACGAGGTCGAGCGTGGCCAGGTGCTGGCGAAGCCGGGCACGATCACGCCGCACACGGATTTCGAATGCGAGGTGTACGTCCTGACGAAGGAAGAGGGTGGCCGTCACACGCCGTTCTTCAACAACTACCGTCCGCAGTTCTACTTCCGTACGACGGATGTCACGGGTGCGTGCGAACTGCCGGAAGGCACCGAGATGGTCATGCCTGGTGACAACATCAAGATGACTGTCAAGCTGATTGCACCGATTGCGATGGAAGAGGGCCTGCGTTTCGCGATTCGCGAAGGCGGCCGTACCGTCGGCGCCGGTGTTGTATCCAAGATTATCGAGTAATCTGATACACCTACAGCTGGAAGCGGGGTACGGCCTGGTGCCGTCCCCGCTTTTGCAGCATTTGACAGAGAAGATTTTTTATAACAGGCCAGTAGCTCAATTGGCAGAGCAGCGGTCTCCAAAACCGCAGGTTGGGGGTTCAAGTCCCTCCTGGCCTGCCATATTTAGTTGGCAGGATGAACGCAAAGGCAGAAACACAAGGCTCCGCGCTTGACATGGTCAAGCTGGTAATCGCGATCGGCATCGTTGTCGCCGGTGTTGCTGCTTATTACCAGTTTTCGGATCAGTCACAACTTCTCAGGGTGATCGGTGTGCTTGCTGCACTGCTGATCGGCGGCGCAGTTGCATTGACGTCCAGTCAGGGGCGGGCCCTCTGGAGTTTTGCCAGCGAGGCGCGCGCGGAAGTCCGCAAGGTCATCTGGCCAACGCGTCCCGAGACAATCCAGACAACGCTGGCTGTCCTCGTGATCGTCATCATCGTCGGTCTTTTCTTATGGGCCGTTGACTCGATCCTCTTCTGGGTCGTGCAGATGCTCACCGGCCAGGGAGACTGATCGATGACGAAACGCTGGTATGTTGTCCACGCCTTCTCAGGCTATGAGTCGCAAGTGAAGCGCTCCCTCGAGGAGGCAATCAGTCGCGCCGGCATGGAAGACAGCTTTGGCGATATTCTCGTGCCGACGGAAGAAGTCGTCGAGATGCGCGGTGGCTCGCAGCGCAGGAGCGAGCGCAAGTTCTTTCCGGGTTATGTGCTCGTCAACATGGAGATGTCGGACGAAGCCTGGCACCTGGTGAAGGATGTCCCGCGCGTCATGGGTTTCATCGGCAGCATCGGTGACAAGGACAAGGTCAAGCCTGTGCCGATCAGTGACAAGGAAGCGGATGCGATCCTGCAGCGCGTGCAGGAAGGTATCGACAAGCCGCGTCCGAAAGTGCTGTTCGAGCCCGGCGAGGTTGTTCGAGTGACCGACGGGCCTTTCAACGACTTTAACGGCGTTGTTGAGGAAGTCGACTACGACAAGAACCTGCTGCGCGTCTCTGTCATGATCTTCGGTCGTTCAACGCCCGTCGATCTCGAATTTGGCCAGGTCGAGAAGACCTGACCGCAGCGCCGCAACTGCGGTGCGCATATTTACACGTAAACAGATGGGGAGCCTGATGACCCGAGTGGTGGACAGGCGTTTGCACCCGCGGAGAGTAACATGGCCAAGAAAATAGAGGCTTACATCAAGCTTCAGGTTCCTGCACAGGAAGCCAACCCGAGTCCGCCAGTCGGCCCTGCGCTGGGTCAGCATGGCGTCAACATCATGGAGTTCTGCAAGGCCTTCAATGCCCAGACGCAGAGCCTCGAGAAGGGAATGCCGGTTCCTGTCGTGATCACGGTCTACAACGACCGCTCTTTCACGTTCATCATGAAGACGCCGCCAGCGGCCGTGCTGTTGAAGAAAGCAGCAGGTATCCCGAAAGGCAGCGGCGAGCCGAACACCAACAAGGTGGGCAAGGTCAATCGCGCACAGCTCGAAGAGATCGCCAGCATCAAGATGCCTGACCTGACCGCCGCTGACATGGATGCGGCCGTGCGCACGATCGCCGGTTCTGCACGCAGTATGGGGCTTGATGTCGAGGGGGTTGAGTAATCATGGCCAAAATGACCAAACGCATGAAAATGATTGCCGAGAAGATCGAACCGGGCAAGGCTTATGCCGCCACGGAAGCCTTCTCGCTGCTGAAAGAGCTCTCTTCCGTGAAATTCGATGAGAGTGTCGATGTCTCCATCAACCTGGGCGTCGATCCGCGGAAATCCGACCAGGTTGTTCGCGGTTCCACTGTCCTGCCGAACGGAACGGGCAAGGATGTACGCGTTGCAGTCTTCACCCAGGGCGACAATGCAGATGCGGCCAGAGAGGCTGGTGCAGATCTCGTCGGCATGGAAGACCTTGCTGATGATGTCAAGGCAGGCAAGATGGATTTCGATGTCGTCATTGCCAGCCCTGACGCGATGCGAATCGTGGGACAGCTCGGGCAGATTCTCGGTCCGCGCGGACTGATGCCTAACCCGAAGGTCGGCACCGTCACTCCGAATGTTGCCGAGGCTGTGAAGAACGCCAAGTCGGGCCAGGTCCAGTTCCGGACCGACAAGGGTGGCATCATCCACTGCACTATCGGCAAGTCGACTTTCGAGCCGAGCGCATTGCAACAGAATCTGGAAGCCCTGATCGCCGATCTCAAGAAACTCAAGCCGAGTTCGGCAAAGGGCATCTATCTGAAAAAAGTCTCGGTATCCACCACGATGGGACCGGGTTTGTCACTGGACCAGGCTTCAATGGAAATCTGAAGCCTGCCTTGCGGCTGAGAATCTCCGGTGCGGATTTTCTCAGCTTGCCGAAAAGGGTATGCGCCCGGTTTCGGCCCCGGCAGTCGGATGACTGCCTTACAGAATGTTGAAGTTGTCACGAGAGGACTTCATGACCAGCTTTGGGGTAACGGCCGCAAGACGGCCGGAACCGTCAAAGACCGCAGGTGCCGGCTGATGCCGGCTTAATATCCCGCGCAGACGGACCCATCAGGATTCACCGCTAAACACGGTTTCCTGGTGACGGTCTCGTGAAACGTACCGGCCATCTGGCCGGATTAGTTAACCGGAACCCGAGGGGTTCCACCGTAATCAGGAGGTGACTTGTGGCTCTGAATCTGGAGCAGAAAAAGGCCATTGTCGCCGAAGTCGCTGAAATTGCAGCCAACGCCTACTCTGCCATCGCAGCCGAGTACCGGGGACTGACAGTCGAGGAGATGACACAACTGCGTGCCGAGGCGCGCAACAGCGGTGTCTATCTTCGAGTCGTCAAGAACTCTCTTGCTCGTCGCGCGATAGAAGGCACGGAATTCGAGTGCATGACCGAAGGTCTGACAGGCCCTCTCGTTCTAGCCTTCTCCCAGGAAGATCCGGGCTCCGCTGCACGCGTCATCAAGGATTTCGCCAAGGATCACGAGAAACTCGAGGTCAGGCTGGTTTCCATCAGTGGAAAGCTGCTTGAGCCGGGTGAGATCGGTACCCTTGCGAAAATGCCGACATACGACGAAGCAATCAGCATGCTGATGGCTGTCATGAAAGCGCCCGTCGAGAAGCTGGCGCGCACCATGAACGAGGTGCCTGGCAAGCTTGTACGCACGGTTGCTGCAATCAAAGACGCGAAAGAGGCGGCCTAGGCCAACCTGTTTTCACCTTAATTATCGTGTTTGACCGTTAGGAGAAACATCGTGAGTAAAGAAGATATCCTGGAAGCAATTGCGAACATGAGCGTGATGGAAGTTGTCGAGCTCATCGAGGCAATGGAAGAAAAATTCGGCGTTTCCGCTGCAGCTGCAGCTGTTGCTGTCGCAGCTCCCGGCGCAGGTGGCGACGCTGCTGCCGCTGAAGAGAAGACAGAATTCGACGTGGTTCTGGCCAGCTTCGGCGACAACAAGGTTGCCGTCATCAAAGCCGTCCGTGGCATCACAGGCCAGGGCCTGAAAGAAGCCAAGGAAGCTGTCGAAGGCGCTCCGACGACACTGAAAGAAGGTGTCACGAAGGAAGAAGCTGAAGAAGTCAAGAAGACTCTCGAAGAAGCAGGCGCTACTGTCGAGGTCAAGTAAGACTTTGCATAGCGTTGCAGTTTCGACTGCAAACAGGCTGATGGCCCGAGGGCCATCGGCCTTTTGCCGCTTCTAGCGGGCGGCAACAGAATTCCGGGGCTGACGAGCCCCAATGTACCCGCAACGCGGGGTGTATTGACT
>JARFQQ010000034.1 GCA_029287695.1 Gammaproteobacteria bacterium
CAGTTTTCAGCGGCGGGTAAAGCAGTATCGCAATGGCCAACCCCGAAAAGAGAACAATTCCGGCTGCCATCCCCCACAACCAGCCGGACGCCCCCTCTGGCTTCTGGCTGGAGAGAACCTGCTCTGCAGCCTGGTCGATCATTGACTTGTCCACCAGGGTGCGCTCCCTGGCATAGGCTGCGAGCAGTCCCTTGTCAGCGATTTCGTTGATGATACGTGGAATGCCGCCGGAATATCTGTAGATGGCCTTGATCGCAGCATCCTTGTAGAGCAGCTTTCTGGCACCCGCAATCGTCAGCCGATGTATGAGATAGTTGCGCACTTCGAGCTGGTTGAGTGGCTCGAGGTGGTAAACGTCTGTTACACGCTGCGCCAGCTGCCGCATATCCTCCCTCGCCAGGGTGGCGCGCAATTCCGGCTGACCGATGAGGATGATCTCCAGGAGCTTTTCCCGCGTCGTCTCGAGATTGGTCAGCAAACGGACCTGTTCAAGTACGTCGACAGAGAGTGCCTGTGCCTCGTCGATGATCAGGACGGTGCGCCTGCCTTTGTCATAGCTCTCGAGGAGCCTGTCATAGAGTGCATCCGTCAGTGTCTTCAGCGTTGCGCTTTCCTGCTCGTAAGGAACCTCCAGCTCATCACAAATGGCGGCAACGAACTCGAGCGGGGACAGCTTCGGGTTGAACACAAGCGAGAGATCGACATCATCCGGCATCTGCTCGAGCAGGGCCCGGATGAGTGTCGTTTTGCCGGTACCGACCTCACCAGTGAGCTGGACGAACCCCCCGCCCTCCTGGAGACCGAACAAAAGATGTGCCAGCGCCTCCTCGTGGGATTCGCTGAGATACATATACCTGGGATCTGGAGCAATGCTGAAGGGCTTTTCCTTCAACCCGAAATAGGACTCGTACATAAAGGTCTGTTGACTACCAACCAGCTGCAACTATAGCAGTTTTCAGGCGCAATAGGACCTTGGCTGTTGCGACCGCAGACAGCGTCAGGTAAAAGGCTCGCCCGTCCGGCAGACCGTATCGGGAGGTGTTCTGCTGCACGCCGGATCGACCGGGAAAACTTCATCTGCATGTTGCGAATCACCCGGGCCGTCTCTCCGGTTGAAACCCCTCCTCTGCGCCTCCATTTTCCCCTACAGAGTATGTGCTTGATCGCTGTCGAATCTGTTGAACTTTCGGGGTGTTCAGGTATTCTTAGTCAGTGTCGATATATCAGTTTCAAATAGGAGATTCCTGTAATGAATCAAACAATTTCTGCACCTCGTTCACAGGAGCAGATTCTTGCTTCCAACAAGGTTCTGAAGAACACTTACCTCCTGCTCTCAGCAACCCTGCTTTTCAGTGCTCTCATGGCTGCTGTCTCCATGTTCCTGCAGGTTTCACCCATGTTTTACCTGGGCTCCGTGATCGGTGCCATGGTGCTCGGCATGTTCGTCCTGCCACGAACAGCCAACTCGGCTTCCGGAATCGGGGTCATCTTCCTGATCACAGGCCTGCTGGGTTTCGGGCTCGGGGCAATTTTGCAGATGTACCTCGCGCTTCCCAAGGGTCCCCAGATCGTCGGCACGGCACTTGCCGGAACCGGCATCATCTTTCTCGGCCTCTCGGGTTATGCGCTGACCAGCAGGAAAAACTTTAACTTCATGGGCGGGTTTCTCTTCGCTGGCATGATTGCTCTCGCTGTTGCAATTATTGCGAACCTGTTCCTGGCAATGCCCGCTCTTTCCATGGCGATTTCTGCGGCCATGATCCTGGTCATGAGCGGTTTCATCCTCTGGGACACGAGCCGCATCGCACGTGGCGAGGAGACCAACTACATCATGGCCACCTACGGAATATACCTCAGTATATTCAATATTTTCATTAGCTTGCTGAACCTTCTTGGCATAATGGGTGATGAATAACCCTGCATGTAACTCCCAAAAGCCCCCGGCGAGTGCCGGGGGTTTTTCATTGAGGAAGTAACCGATGGAACTGGCTCTGAAAATTGGTGTAGCGATCATCCTTGTCATGATGATCTGGCGGCTCTACCCTGCCGCACGGGAACAGATGCGCAACGGGCCAAAGGGAACCGGCAAGGAGTGGCAATCGGTAGCCCTGATACTGCTGGCTGTGGCAGCCTTCGTCGTTTTCCTGATTTTCTCGGTCAGAGGCTAGCTAACCGGCCTCAGATAACCGTAATCCCGCCCATGTAGGGCAGCAATACCTCCGGTACCCGGACCTTTCCGTCTGCCTCCTGGTAGTTCTCCATGACAGCGACCAGCGTCCTTCCGACCGCGAGGCCAGAGCCGTTCAGCGTATGCAGCAATTCGGGCTTGCCGCTTTCCGGGTTCCTCCAGCGAGCCTGCATGCGGCGCGCCTGAAAATCGAGGAAGTTGGAACAGGAAGAGATTTCGCGGTATTTCCCCTGCCCGGGCAGCCAGACCTCGAGGTCGTATGTCCTGGAAGATGAGAAACCGAGATCGCCCGTGCAAAGCGTCACGACGCGATAGGGTAATTCCAGTTTCTGCAGGATCTTTTCGGCATGTCCCGTAAGTTCCTCGAGCGCATCGGCAGACTCTTCCGGCCTGACTGCCATGACCATCTCGACCTTTTCGAACTGGTGCTGGCGGATCATGCCGCGGGTATCCTTGCCGTATGAGCCTGCTTCACTGCGAAAGCAGGGGGTATGCGCAACGAAACGACGAGGCATGTCACTCTCCTCGACGATGTCGTCACGCAGGATGTTCGTCACCGGCACTTCGGCCGTGGGAATCAGGTAATAGGCCATCTCGCCCTGCAGCTTGAAGAGATCCTCTTCGAACTTCGGCAGCTGACCGGTGCCGTAGAGGCTGTCACTATTGACCAGGTAAGGGACATAGGTCTCCGTGTAGCCATGCTCGGTGACATGGGTATCGAGCATGAATTGTGTCAATGCGCGATGCAGGCGGGCCAGCGGACCACTGAGGACAGTGAAGCGTGAGCCGGTGATCTTGGCGGCTGTTTCGCTGTCGAAAAATCCCCTGGCGGTTCCGAGATCGACATGGTCCTTCGGCTCGAAACCGAATTCGCGCGGACTACCCCAGCGCCGCTCCTCGCGGTTGTCGTCCTCGTCCTTGCCATCGGGCACCGCTTCGTCAGGAATGTTCGGCACCTCGAGCAGCATCTGCTGGAGAACCTGCTGGATCTCTCCGAGCTTCTCCTGTGCGTTCTTGAGTTCGTCACCGAGACTCGCGACGGCATCGAGTAGTGGCTGGATATCCTCTCCGGCAGCCTTGGCCTTTCCAATGCCTTTGGACTTGCTGTTGCGCTCATTCTGCAGATTTTGCGTCCTGACCTGGAGTTCCTTGCGTTGCGCCTCGAGGGATTCGAACCTCTCGCGATCAAAGGCGAAGCCGCGCCGCGCGACTCCGGTAATGACGGCATCGAGATCGTTCCGCAGGCGTTTCGGATCCAGCATGACAATTAAATCCTGTTCTTCGGTTGTAATGACTTAATCAGATTGACCGGGCAATGACGACACCCGCCCAGGCGGCAGCGACACAGACTATCACAGACATCAGTACGTTTGCGAAGGCCCTTGCAAGGGCTCCATCTTCAAGCAAGGCGAGGGTTTCAATGGAAAATGTGGAGAATGTCGTCAAGGCACCGAGAAAGCCGACGATAAGCAATGCGCGCAATTCGGGATTGGCGACCCGCTCGATTAGCCAGACACTGAGAATGCCCATAAGCAGTGACCCGAACACATTGACAACGAGAGTTCCCCAGGGAAACTCGCGCCCTGTGATCCCGTAAACCAGTGAAGAGAGGCCGTAACGGCTGATCGCGCCGAGTGCGCCACCGAGCCCGATCAGCAGGATCTGGTTCATGCGCGGTAGCGCTAGTTCAGGAGCTTGTTGATGCGCTTGATGTCATCCTCGCCAAGCGTGCCGGCTGCCTGGCGCAGGAGAAGATCGTTGAGAACATACTGGTAACGCGCCTGGGCATATCCACGCCGGGCAGAAAAAAGGTTGCGCTCGGCAATGAGCACATCGACAAGTGTCCGCGTGCCGACATCGTAGCCTGCCTGGGTGGCGTTGAGCGCACTTTGCGCAGAGACTCTCGCAGCCGCCAGCGCATTGACCTGGCTGATTCCCGTGATGACACCCCGGTAGGCATTCCTGACATTACGCGCGGCTTCGCGTTTCGACGCCTCGAGGTTGTAACGCTCGGCACGCAGATTGTGACGCGCCTGGCTGGTGGAGGCGCTCGTACGGCCACCGCTGTAGAGGGGAATGCGCAGCTCGAGGCCGATATTGGAGGTTTCCTGGTCTCGAAACTGGTCGACTATGGGTGCATTGCCATACTCCTCCTTGACAGCATTGCCAACCAGGTCGAGGGTCGGGTAGTGGCCTGAACGCTGCACCTCGACTTCCCTGCTGGATGCCTCGACGGTCTCCTCCGCAGCCTTGACCACAGGATTGTTATCGAGGGCCTGGTTGGCCCAGTATTCGATATCGGATGGCTGCGGCTTGGAGAGGGATATGCTGCTCTTGAGATTCGCCAGCTTGCCGGGATCACTGCCGATGATTTCGCGCAGTGCCTCGCGGGCATTGCCAAGTGCATTTTCTGCCTCGATTTCCTGGGCCCGGGCGTTGTCATAAGCCGACTGGGCCTCGTGAACATCGGTGATCGCGATCAGGCCGACGTCGTAGCGTTGCTGCGCCTGGTCGAGCTGCTTCCTGATGGCGCGGCTCTCGGAGCGGCTGAAGTTCAGGTCATCTTGCGCTGCCAGCACGCTGAAATAGGCCTCGGCGACACGGATGATCAGGAACTGTTCCTCTGCCTGGTAGGCTGCCTCGGCAGCATTGACCCCGTGCATCGCTTTTTGGAAATTCATCCAGCTGGCGCGGTTGAAAATCGCCTGGGTGACATTCAGAGTGATGCGGTTGCGTGTGAATGAGTCGTTGCTGTTTGAAAAAGTATCCGTATACGACCCGACATAATCGGTGGTGCCGATGAAATTAAGCTGGGGAAGCAGAGTGGAGCGTGCAATCGGCGTGTTTTCCCGGTTGGCATCCAGCGTTGCGGCTGATGAGAGAATCTGCGAATCCTGCTTGCCGGCAAGCTTGTAAATA
>JARFQQ010000074.1 GCA_029287695.1 Gammaproteobacteria bacterium
GAGACGGTGCAGCAGGTAGGCTGCCCGCTCAGCACTTCGGAGATCGCTTCCAAGCTCGAGCTCAACGAGCAGCAGGCTGAATCGCTCGAGTTCCGTCTCAAGGCGATGGTGCGTGACGGCCAGCTGATCCGCAACCGCCGCGGCGGTTATTGCCTAGTGGACAGCAAGGAGCTGATCGCGGGGCGCGTCCAGGGGCACCAGGACGGTTTCGGATTCCAGATTCCAGACGAGGGGGGCGAAGACCTATTCCTGCTGCCACGTGAAATGCGCCAGGTGATGCACGGTGACCGCATTGTTGTGCGTGTATCCGGTGTCGATAACAAGGGCCGCCGCGAGGGCACCATCGTCGAGGTGCTGGAACGCGCCCACGAGCGTATCGTCGGCAAGCTGCACATCGAGGGCGAGGTCGGCTTTGTCGAGGCGGACAACCGTCGCATCACGCACGAAATCATCGTTCCGGGCAGTGAGCTCGGCGAGGCCGAGGAAGGCGACATCGTTGTCGTGGAGCTCATGGTCCAGCCGAGTCGCCGCACCCAGGCCGTCGGTCGTATCGTCGAGGTCATCGGCGCCCACCTCGCACCCGGCATGGAGACCGATGTCGCAATTCGCAGCCACGAGATTCCTGTCGACTGGCCTGAAGAGGTGCTCAGACAAATTGAGGGACTCTCGGAGGAGGTGCCCGAGCATCAGAAAGAGGGACGAACCGACCTGCGTCAGCTGCCACTTGTCACCATTGACGGTGAAGATGCGCGGGACTTCGACGATGCCGTCTATTGCCAGCCGACGCCGAAGGGTTGGAAGCTCATCGTCGCCATCGCCGATGTTTCTTCCTATGTCGAGCCGCGTACACCGCTCGATGTCGAGGGACGTGGCCGTGGCAACTCGGTCTACTTTCCCGACCGCGTCATCCCGATGCTGCCTGAGGTGCTCTCCAATGGACTCTGCTCGCTGAATCCTAAGGTCGACCGCCTCTGCCTCGTCGCCGAGATCTACCTCGACCGCGAGGGCACGATGACACGATCGCGTTTCTACGAGGCGGTGATGCACTCGAAAGCGCGACTGACCTACAACAAGGTCGCGAAGATACTCGTCGACGGTGACGAGGACCTGCGCAAGAAATACGCGCATGTGGTTCCGCACCTCGAGGATCTCCATGCCCTCTTCAAGGTACTCACGAAGTCGCGCAAGCAGCGCGGTGCCATCGATTTCGATACGACCGAGACACGCATCATCTTCGATGACAACGGCAAGATCGAGGATATCGTGCCGGTCATGCGCAATGACGCGCACAGGATCATCGAGGAGTGCATGCTGGCTGCCAACGTGGCGGCTGCACGTTTCTTCGAACGTCGCAAAATGCCTTCCATCTACCGCATCCATGACCTGCCGAAAATGGAGAAGCTCGAAGATCTCCGGGCGTTTCTCGGCGAACTCGGCCTTTCGCTCAGCGGCGGCGACAAGCCGCAGGCCGCCGATTACTCGAGACTGCTGACGCAGGTGAAGGGACGTCCCGATGCCGAGCTGATTCAGACCGTGCTGCTGCGTTCCATGAGCCAGGCTGTCTACAGCACCGAGAATGTCGGCCATTTCGGCCTTGCCTATCCGGCCTACACACACTTTACTTCGCCGATCCGCCGCTACCCCGACCTGCTCGTACATCGCGCCATCAAGCACCTCGTTAATGGCGGCAAGCCGCAAAATTTCGAGTACGGCATTGCCGACCTGCAGTCGATGGCCGAGCACTGTTCGGCGACCGAACGGCGCGCTGACGAGGCGACGCGTGATGCCATGGATACGCTCAAGGCGGAGTACATGCACGACAAGGTCGGCGAGGAATACCCGGGCATCATCACCAGCGTGACCTCCTTTGGCCTCTTCGTCATGCTGGACGATATCTACGTCGACGGGCTCGTGCATATCACGGCACTCGATCGTGACTACTTCCACTTCGATCCGATCGGCCACCGGCTGACTGGCGATCGCAGTGGCATTACCTACCGGCTGGGGGACCCGCTGAAAATCCGTATCGCGGCCGTCAATATCGAGGATCGCAAGATCGATTTCGTGCTGGCGGAGAGCGATAAGAAGCAGAGCGGTGATAAGGAAGCACCATCAAAAAGCCGCAAGTCCCGCTCACGGTCACGCTCGCGTTCAGGAAAGGGTGGTGGAGATCGTTCCGGACGGAAAACGTCAGACAAGAGTGATTCCCGCGGCAAGAGTAAAAGCCGGAGCAACCGCCGCAAGTGAGCGAACCCCGTATCGTTGCCGGTCTCCACAGCGTTCGCAATGTCCTGCGCCATGGTGCCGACTCGATCAGGGAAGCGCTTGTAGACGGCCAGCGTCGCGACAGGCGCCTGAAGGAGCTGCTGTCCGAACTCCAGCGCGCAGGCATCCGGCCACAGCAGGTGTCCCGGGAAGAACTCGACCGCCTCGCAGCCGGCATCAACCACCAGGGAATCGTCGTCATGGCTGTGGCGCCGGCCGCGATCGGCGAGAAGCAGCTGCCGGAGATTCTCGACAAGGCAGAAGAGCCGTTGCTCATCCTGATTCTCGACGGCGTACAGGATCCGCATAACCTCGGGGCCTGCCTGCGCACGGCCGATGCGGCCGGTGTCGATGTCGTCATCGCACCGAAAGACCGCAGTGCTGGCCTCACGCCGGTTGCCTGCAAGGTTGCCAGCGGCGCAGCTGAATCCGTTCCTTTCGTCCAGGTCACGAACCTGGCCCGGACCATGAAATTGCTTGCCGGGGAGTATCGCGCCTGGATCGTCGGCATGGCCGGGGAGGCTGGTGACAACCTTCAGCAGATGCAGCTGGACGGTAATCTTGCCATCGTCATGGGTGGCGAGGAAAAAGGCATGCGACGTCTGACACGTGATCACTGCGATGCACTCGCAAGCCTGCCAATGATGGGCTCTGTCGAGAGTCTCAATGTCTCCGTCGCCACGGGAGTCGCGCTCTACGAAGTCGTGAGGCAGCGACGTGGCTACTGAAGTTTTAGAGGCGGTCGGAGTCAGTCAGCAGGGATTCAGGGTTATTCATCCCTTTTGTGACCGACTGACTGTGACCACGGCAATGGCAATCCCTGCTGCGCAGGGGTAAAATCCTGTCAGTTTTTTTCGCGAAAGAAATCGATGAGCATCAAGTCTGACAAGTGGATTCGCCGCATGGCGGAGAATGAAAGCATGATCGAACCCTTCGTTCATGGCCAGGTGCGCGAGAACGAAAACGGCAAGATCATCTCCTACGGCACGTCGAGTTACGGCTACGATGTTCGCTGCGCTGATGAGTTCAAGATCTTCACCAATATCAATTC
>JARFQQ010000094.1 GCA_029287695.1 Gammaproteobacteria bacterium
ATCCCGATTATCAAATCCATCCGCGAGGGGCTGGCCGGCAACAGGATCGAGTGGCTTGCGGGCATCATCAACGGTACCGGCAATTTCATCCTGACCGAGATGCGCGACAAGGGGCGGGAGTTTGCCGACGTGCTCACCGAGGCGCAGGAACTCGGTTATGCCGAGGCTGATCCGACTTTTGACGTCGAGGGTATCGATGCGGCGCACAAGCTTGCAATTCTCGGCTCGCTGGCATTTGGCATGCCTCTCAAGTTTGATGAGACCTATACCGAGGGCATCACGCAAATCGAGCCCCGGGATGTCGCCTATGCCGGAGAACTGGGCTACCGCATCAAGCACCTCGGGATTGCGCGACGCACGCAGAAGGGAGTGGAGTTGCGAGTGCACCCGACGCTGATTCCCCACAAACGTTTGCTGGCCAACGTCGATGGCGTCATGAACGCTGTACTCGTCAAGGGTGACATGGTCGGGCCGACACTCTATTACGGTGCAGGGGCAGGTTCCCTGCCGACAGCCTCGGCTGTGGTCGCAGACATTATCGACCTGGCGCGTTCGCTGGGATGTCCGGAAAGTTTCGTGCCGACGCAGGGCTACAGCAGTGACTCCATCGAGGAGATTGCTGTCTTGCCGATTGGCGAGGTTGAAACCTCTTTTTATCTTCGCATGCTTGCCCATGACGAGCCCGGTGTCATGGCCGAGGTCTCCACGACCCTTGCCGAGGCCGGTATCAGCATCGAGGCGATGCGTCAGTACGAGTCTGTGACTGATGATGGTTACGTGCCGCTTGTGATGCTGACCCACAGGATTACCGAGCAGGTCATGGACGAGACGATTGCGAAGATCGAGGCGATGCCGAGGATCAAGGGCCCTGTCGTCCGTCTCCGCATGGAGCATCTCAACTGACACTATCCTGATGCACCGGCTGATCGTACCGGGTCTCTTCGAACCGCCGGATAGCGGCGCGCTGCCGCAGACACCGCTACTCGACCATCTTGTTGCAAGGGGCGAAATGCTCCGGGAAGTACCTGTCGGATACGAACAGCTGCTGGCTGGCTGTTTCGGCATCGATGCCGGCCAGGCAGATGTGCCGGCTGGTGCGCTGCTCGCCAACTTCCATTCCCGGCATGTCGAAGGGCAGTGGGCCTGTGTTGCCCCGGTGCATCTGCATGTCGATCGTGACCGCCTTCTTCTATCTCCCGTCGACCCTGCCACTGTCGACAGCAGCAGGATCGTCGGTCTGCTCAATGACCACTTCCGGGAAGACGGCATGCAATTTCATGCTCCCCCCGAGGGCCCGTGGCTGCTTGAGCTCGAGACTCCTTTCGTGGTCACTACCAGATCAATCGATGATGTCGCCGGCAGAAGTCTGGATCCCTTCATGCCCGCGGGTGTGGATGCGGGGAAGTTGCAGGCGCTGATGAACGAGTGCCAGATGTTACTGCATGCCGATGGTCGGGCGGGCGTGGTCAACAGCCTCTGGTTCTGGGGCTTTGGCGGGCTGCCTCCTGTTCCTGGAAAGCCTCTGGAAAGTGTCTGTAACTCATTGTTATGCAAATCATTCGTCCGGGCTTGTGATGCCGACTCAGCACCAGCGGATGCGTCAGTTTTCGTAACCGACAGCTGTCTGGAAGGGCGCCGTTACGGCGATATGCAGCGCTGGATCTCCGGTCTCGCCGAGACGGAACAGCGCCTGCGCGAATTGCTCGAACTGCGAGGCACGCAGCTCTACCTGCAGAGTGACAACGGGTTTGCTGTTCGATACCGCTCCTCGATGCGGTTCAGGTTCTGGCAGAGCCGGAATTTTGCAAAGCTGGTGCAGTCGCAGGCATCGCACGAGTGAACCAGCCGCAACCGACCGGCATTGACTTCTCGCTTATCTGGAGCAGCGGACTGGCCAGCCATGTCGACAGGCTGTTCGTTCCCGGTGTGGATCTCGAGCGTGATTCCTTCCCCGGCATGATGGAGAAGACGCTGCGGCAACTGGCGCCTGTCGGAGAGATCACAGAGTCATTTCCAGCCGGTGAGCTCGTCGAACCATACAGGGCATCTGACAGACGTCAGATTCCTCTCGATGGATTCAATCGCCACTACAACAGGCTGAACCTGACACCCCGGCAGGGGCGCTTTTACCCGAGGGGTGTCCTCGCCGGGGCTACAGAGTATGTTTCGGGTGACATCCGCCCGTTCAGGCTGATCGAGGTCGGTAAGGAGTGGCTGACGGTTGACTTCAATCACCCGCTTGCAGGCTACCCCCTGACGATCAAGGCATCCATGACCGGGACTATGACCGGGCACGGGCAGCGCGGGGGCGCTTCTCTGGACATCGCCGGGATGCTCACCGGGAGAGGCCCCGGCATGCAGGCGCGAAACGGCGGGGAGGGGATTGCCGTCGAATTTCCTCTCGGGCGCCCTGACGAGAATGAGGACGCGCTCTTTTATGCCATGCCGCGCATGGTCGATCACATCGATGAGAAGGCAGTCGGGATCCTGAAGTCGATCTACAGTCGTCATGTCACCCGGGGCTGCAGGGTGCTCGATATCATGACGAGCTGGACCTCGCATCTCGACGACTCGATTGCAGACCTCTCTGTCACCGGCATCGGGATGAACCGGGAGGAACTCGACGCCAACCCGTTACTCTCTGAACGTCTCCTGCAGGATCTGAATACAAACGCAATTCTGCCCTGCGATGCGAACAGCTTCGATGTCGTGCTCTGCTCCTTGTCGGTGGAATACCTCACTTCGCCGCTCGATCTCTTTGCTGAAGTTCACCGCGTTCTCAAGCCCGGCGGGCTTTTTATCAACAGCTTCTCGGAGCGGTGGTTCCCGACCAAGGCTGTGACCCTCTGGACGGAGATGCATCCCTTCGAGCGCATCGGTATGGTCCTGGACTATTACATCGCCAGCGGATTCGACGACCTGCAGACCGAGTCGGTGCGTGGTCAACCCAGGCCCGATGGTGACAGCTATCGCGGTATGTCGCCCTTTTCAGACCCTCTCTATGTAGTCACGGGGCGCAAGCCTGCTGCCTGATGCGGGAAGAAGATGGCAAGGGGAGGTGACCATGCAGCGCTTTGCCTGCTCCGGCACCCGGGCAGGAGTGGGCGGGCATTCGACGTCGACCCGGTGGCAATAATATGGTGATTGAACGAAGAATCGTGGATAATGTCTGACCTGCAACGCCTTCCCTGACTGATCGGGCAAGGGTCTGATCGGCAAGCTGCGGCTATCACAGAGAGCATGGCAACCAGAGGCAAACGGAAAAAGGTCCGAAAATCAGCTAAGCGAAGGCGTAAATCGCCTTTTTTTATGCGGTTTTTCAAGTACCTGCTGATTCTTCTTATCATCGCTTCGATACCACTCGCTATCTACACGGTGCATGTTTCCAGCATGGTCACCGAGAAGTTCGAGGGTAAGCGATGGGCTGTGCCTGCGCGCGTCTATGCCCGCTCCATGGAGCTCTATGCCGGCGCCCCGGTGTCCAGCGATCGACTCAGGTCCGAGCTTCGAATGCTGGGCTACAGAGAGGAACCGCAGGCTGACAGAACGGGCACCTGGACGCAGAACGGCGACCGCCTTTTCGTCAACAGCCGTCCGTTCACCTTCTGGGATGGCGATGAACCGGCCCGCTCTCTCGACGTGCGCTTCAAGGGTGACAGGGTTGTATCCCTCAGAGAGCGCAGGAGTGGTACGGAGGTCGATCTCGTAAGGTTCGAGCCACTGGAGATTGGCAGCATCTACCCGAGCCACAACGAGGACCGGATCATCCTCGGTTACCACCAGATTCCGGAAATGCTTGAGCAGACACTGCTCGCCATCGAGGACAGGCGCTTCTACAGCCATCTCGGCGTCGACCCACGCGGCACCCTGCGTGCACTCTTCAATACGCTCTTCAAGGGTCGCACCGAGGGTGGGAGTACCATCACCCAGCAGCTCGTCAAGAACCTTTACCTGACGCGCGAACGCCGTATCAAGCGCAAGCTCAGGGAAGCACACATCGCGCTCATTCTGGAGTACCACTACAGCAAGCAGGAGATCCTTGCGGCCTATGCCAACGAGATCTACCTCGGCCAGGATGGCAATCGCGGCATTCACGGTTTCGGACTGGCGAGTGACTTCTTTTTCGGTGTGCCGGTGAATGAACTCCGGATTGAACACATTGCCCTGCTCGTCGGCATGATCAAGGCTCCGTCGGACTATAACCCGAGACGCAATCCGGCGGAGGCCATGGCGCGCCGCAACCTCGTGCTGGACATACTCGGTCAGCAGGGCATCATCAGCGAGAGTCAGGCCAACGCGGCCAAGCAGCGACCGCTTGGTGTCGTGAAACGGAAAAAACGCAGCGGTGGCGGTCGTTACCCGGCCTTCATGGATCTCGTCAAACGGCAGCTGGACCGTGATTACCAGGCCGAGGATCTCAACTCCGAGGGGCTTCGTATCTTCACGACAATGGACCCATGGGTCCAGAATCAGGCCGAGGCGAACGTGGTCGAGCGCCTGACGGAACTCGAAAAGCGGAGGCGGCTGCCAGCGGGCAAGCTCGAGGTCGGCGCCGTCATTGCAACGCCGCTCGATGGCGAAGTGCTGGCATTGATCGGTGGCAGGGAGGCTGCCTATGAAGGCTTCAACAGGGCGCTTGATGCAACCCGGCAGATCGGATCACTCGTCAAGCCGGCGGTCTATCTCGCGGCGCTGCAGGAACCCTGGAAATATGCACTGACAACACCGCTTGAAGATCGACAGCTGGTACTCGAGAGCGGTTCCGGCAAGCGCTGGTCGCCGCATAATTACGACAAGAAAGAGCACGGCGTCGTGCCTCTTGAACGCGCTCTGGCCAAGTCCTACAACCTTGCAACAGTCAGACTCGGGCTCGATATCGGTGTCGACAAGGTGATCAGCACCTTGCACGCGCTTGGCATGAGCGAGCAACCGCAGGAGTTGCCCTCGTTGCTTCTGGGTGCGCTCAATATGACGCCACTCGA
>JARFQQ010000176.1 GCA_029287695.1 Gammaproteobacteria bacterium
GGTTGTTGATGCGATACTGAACGCTCAGCGAGACCGTGACGATATTCTCGTCACTGGTGAGCATCTGCGCCTTGTGGTCGAATGAGCTGACGTCATCGACGTTGACGAGTGTGTGCGACTCGAAAGGTTCCGGCAGGTGCCCGTTGGGACCGGGCATGGTCACGCGCTTGAAGGCGCCGAAACGCGTCTCCACTCCGCGCTCCGCGGGGCCGACGATATAGAAGCCCTGAACCGCGGCATAGAGGACCAGCAGTACCAGGAGGACGATTCCGAGCAGCCCGCCACCCGGGAGGCCACTTTTTGTGCTGCCGCTGCCGCCGCTGCCGCTGCCATCGCCGCCCGAGGGGCCCTTCTTCTTGCCGAAGAGGCCGCCGAATTTTTTCTGCAGATTCCTGATTACCTCATCGAGGTCCGGGGGGCCATCCTGCTTGTTGCCGCCACCCCAGGGATCACGCTTGTCTCCACCCGGTTCATTCCAGGCCATAGGGAACTCCTGATTACTTAATATCGTATGGATTCGTGGCCGAATCGCACAAAGGCGCAATTCTAGCCTGTTACGCGCCTGAATAACACCGCAGGAAAACCTGCGAATTCAGGCCCGGTATTCGCCACATCGGAACCTCACCGGCTACCGCTAACAGTGACTCTCTCCCGGCCGGATGATTCCGTCTGAAGCCTTTTCAGCGCTTCGAACTCATTCATGAGCTGTTCATAGCGTTTTCGCGGCAAGGTGACGTGCAGCTCGAGGCTGCCGTCATCGCTGCAGCTCTCCTCGTCAACATGCCCTTCCCGGTAGAGTGCCGCGCGCAGGGCGCCCTGGTCGGGCGCCAGGACGAGGCTGCCGGTGACACGATCGGGGCCGACGAGTTCTTCGAGAACATCCAGCAGCAGATCGAGCCCCGTGCCCTGCATGGCCGAGAGCCAGACCCGGACAGGCTTGCCCTCCCCGTCACGCTCGACATGCGGCTCGACGCCATCGAGCCGGTCGATCTTGTTGTAAACCTCGAGCAGGGGGACGCCAGTGGCGCCGATCTCCTCGAGAACATTGCGGACCTCGGCAACCTGCCCCGCCATCTCGGGGCTCGATGCATCAATGACATGCAGCAGCAGTGTCGCATCGATCGACTCCTGCAAGGTCGAACGGAAAGCAGCGACCAGCTCGTGTGGCAGGCGCGAGATAAAACCGACCGTGTCTGCCAGTACGACGCTGGTGTTGCCCGGAAGCAGAAGCTGCCGCAATGTCGGGTCGAGGGTCGCGAAAAGCTGGTCTTTTGCGTAGACCCGCGACTCCGTCAGGCGATTGAAGAGCGTGGACTTGCCCGCGTTGGTGTAGCCGACGAGCGACAGAGTCGGCACTTCGGCGCGGTAGCGTGCCTTGCGCCCGAGTTCCCGGCGTGCATCGACTTTCTCCAGCCGTTTGCGGATACGCGAAATTCTGTGCCCGATAAGGCGGCGGTCGGTCTCCAGCTGCGTCTCGCCGGGTCCGCGCAACCCGATACCGCCTTTTTGTCGTTCAAGGTGGGTCCAGCCGCGAACGAGTCGTGTCGAGAGATGGCGCAGCTGAGCAAGCTCGACCTGCAGCTTGCCCTCGTGGGACTGCGCGCGCTGCGCGAAGATATCGAGAATCAGCCCCGTTCTGTCGAGCACGCGGCATGAGAGTGCCTGCTCGATATTGCGCTCCTGCCGGGGAGAGAGTTCGTGATCGAAGATGACGAGTTCGCCGGATTCCGCCTCGAGAATCCCGCGAATCTCCTCGAGTTTGCCACTGCCGACGAAACTTCCCGGATCCGGCTGCGACCGGCTCGCCGTGACGAAAGCAACGGGCTCGGCACCGGCGGATTTTGCCAGTTCCGTAAATTCCTCGATTTCGCCGGGATCCGGCCGGGATTGAAAGGCGACATGCACCAGCACTGCACGTTCACCGCCACTGGGGCGCTCAAACAACTCCACGAGTCGCCTTCAGCCCCTGCAAGCCCGGTTAAGCAATACCGAGGCCCGGGCAGACGCCTGCACGGCGCTCCCGGGAAAAGCGTTATCAGAAATTTCCGGCGTCCTGCTTGCTGCCGTTGTCATCGGGAGACGCAATGCGCACATTTCTGGAGGGCACGATGGTCGAGATCGCATGCTTGTAGACCATCTGGCTGACAGCATTTTTCAGCAGCACGACAAACTGGTCGAAAGACTCGACCTGCCCTTGCAGCTTGATACCGTTGACGAGGTAGATTGAGACAGGCACCCGCTCTTTCCTGAGCGCATTGAGGAAAGGATCTTGTAGATTTTGCCCTTTTGACATGGTGTTCTCCGACTGAATTTATTGTTTGTAAGTGTCGCCGCGATGACAGTTTCCGCGACATCCGCAGGTTTCCCTGCATGCGGCAGGGCGAGGTCCTGCGAATATTCACCGCGGCATCGATACCTGCAAGTGACCTAATTTAGCATAGGTTCTATGATCTGACCGGCATCTTTACCATTTTGTTTCAACCAGATAGCATTTTTTTCACGCCGCAGCCAGGTCATCTGGCGCTTGGCGAGCTGGCGTGTAGCGGTGATTCCCGTCATGACCATCTCCTCATAATCGAGATCACCGCGGATATAACCGAGCATCTGGCGGTAACCGACACTGCGCATGGAAGGGAGATCGGGATTCAGATCGTATTTTTCAAGCAGGTCACGGACTTCCTGCTCGAATCCAAGCTCGAGCATGCGCCTGAAGCGCAGGGCGATGCGCTCGCGCAGCTCTTCCCGGCTCCAGGGTGACTGCACCAGTTTGACGGGGCGGTATGGCAGGGGCGAATCCGGACGCTCCTGCTGGAGTTCAGTCAGCGGCCTGCCGGTCACCGCATGCACCTCGAGCGCACGCTGGATGCGCTGGGGATCGTTGGGGTGAATGCGCCGGGCCGCCGCCGGGTCGACTGTCTCGAGACGTGCATGCATGCCCTGCCAGCCGATTTTCTCCGCCTCATCGAGCAGCTGTTGCCTGACCGCCTCGTCGGCCTGCGGCAGGTTGGAAAGGCCCTGCTCCAGCGCCCGGAAGTAGAGCATGGTGCCACCGGCAAGCAGTGGGATGCGCCCGGCTGCCGTAATCGCGGCCATCTCGCGCAAGGCGTCCTCGCGAAAACGCGCTGCCGAGTAGGCCTCTGTCGGGTCGACGATGTCGATCAGGCGGTGCGGCGCCTTCGCGAGTTCCTCCGCCGAAGGCTTTGCGGTGCCGATATCCATGTCACGGTAGACGAGAGCGGAATCGACACTGATGACATCGACAGGCAGGCTTCGGGCAAGCTCGATGGCGAGATCCGTCTTGCCCGAAGCCGTCGGCCCCATGATGAAGATAGCCGGCGGCAGCGGCTCTTCTACTGCCCGCGTTTGAACCACTTGTCCATCTCGCCGAGCGACCAGGCCATCCATGTGGGTCGGCCGTGATTGCACTGGTCGCTGCGTTCCGTGCGTTCCATGTCGCGCAACAGGCCATTCATCTCCTCGAGTGTCAGCTTGCGGTTGGCGCGCACCGCTCCATGGCAGGCCATGGTCGAGAGGATTGCGTTGACCTCCTCGCTGATGCGGTTGCTGTTGCCGTACATGGCAAAATCCGAGAGCAGGTCACGCAGCAGGCGTTCCGCATCCGCGCCCTGCAGGTAGACGGGCATCGAGCGCACCACGAGGGTGGACTCGCCAAGCCGGTCGATCTCCATACCGAGCTTTTCGAACCAGTCACGCTGCTCCACGGCGAGTTCGGCCTCGCGCGGGCTGACCTCGGCTGTGACCGGGACAAGCAGCGGCTGCGACCTGAGCCGCTCCTGCTGCAGCGCCTCTTTCATGCGCTCGTATGTGATGCGCTCATGCGCTGCATGCATGTCGACGACAACCAGTCCGGCGGCATTCTGCGCCAGGATATAGATGCCGTGCAGCTGGCCCAGCGCATAGCCAAGCGGGGGCATTTCTTCCTGCCCGGTTTCTTCGAGTGGCGGCCGTGGTTCTGCCGGAGCGGGTTGCTGCATCCTGTAAGCGGACTGGAAGGCAGCGGGACGCTCCCGCACGCCAAGCCCCAGTGCGCTTTGCATGACTTCAGGCTGGCGAGACATCTGGCCGGCCTGCGCGGTTTGCGCCCCGGGCTGCGGAACATCGGCTGACTCGCGGGGGCGCGTCTCCGAGAGTACCTGGTGCAATGTCCGAAAGATGAAATCATGGACCAGGCGCCCCTCGCGAAAACGCACCTCGTGCTTGGTGGGATGCACGTTCACATCCACCATGACCGGATCGAGCTCGAGATAGATCAGGTAGGCCGGCTGCCGGCCGTGGTAGAGCACGTCCTGGTAGGCCTGGCGCACGGCATGGGTGACAAGCTTGTCGCGCACCATGCGTCCATTGACGAAGAAGTGCTGCATGTCAGCCTGGCTGCGCGAGAAGGATGGCAGGCCGACCCACCCGTGGAGCCGTAACCCGGCCGCCTGCTGCTCGAAGGCAAGGCTGTTGTCGACGAAGCTCTCGCCGAGCACGCGCGCGATGCGCTGCAGGCGTCCCGTTTCATTGTCCGCCGTGTTGAGCTGCAATACAGGCCGTTGGTTGTGCGCAAGGGTGAAGGCAACATCGTAACGCGCCAGTGCAATGCGGCGAACGAGCTGCTCGATATGACCGAACTCTGTCTTCTCGGTTTTGAGGAACTTGCGCCGGGCCGGCGTGTTGTAGAAAAGATCACGCACATCGACAGTGGTTCCCTGCGGATGCGCAGCCGGCTTGAGTTCACCCTCCGGGGTAATCGCGAAGCCCTGTGTTGCGTCTGCGACGGTCGAAGTCAACGTGAGGCGTGAGACAGAGGCGATACTCGGGAGTGCCTCGCCGCGAAACCCCATGCTCGCGATGCGCTCGAGTTCCTCGAGGCTCTGCAGTTTGCTCGTGGCATGACGCGAGAGTGCCAGCGAGAGGTCGTCGGGATGGATCCCGCTACCGTCATCACGCACCTGCATGCGCTTGACCCCGCCCTGCTCCACCAGGATCTCGATGCGGCGCGCGCCGGCATCGAGGCTGTTCTCGGCCAGCTCCTTGATCACAGAGGCCGGCCGCTCCACGACCTCGCCGGCAGCGATCTGGTTGACGAGGACCGTGGGCAGCGCGCCAATACGACGCGGTTTCAGGGAGGAAAGGATCT
>JARFQQ010000208.1 GCA_029287695.1 Gammaproteobacteria bacterium
GATCAAACAGATGTCACTGCACGCGAGAATATTTGTCACAACAGCGGTACCGGTGCTGCTGGTTTTCCTTGTTGCCATTGGGCTCACGGCATTTGAGCGCAGGAACGAGGCGATTCAGCATGTCGAGCAGACAGGCGTGCAGGACGTTCGCCACTATGCCGATGTCGGGGATGCTCTTCTTGCACGTGCGGCGCGTCTCGCAGACTATGCTGCAAGGTTACTCGAGCTTCCTGCCACCGAGATTTCCACAAACAATCTCTACAGCCTCCTCGAATCCAGTGTGAAAGCAGACCCCGTTGTCTACGGTTCGGCGTTTGCATTCGAACATTTTGCCTTCAGCAAGAACGTCAAGCTTTATTCTCCCTATGTGGCGCGTGCCGGGGATGGGCAGCTGCGGCGGATGGATATCGCTGCTGAAGCCTACGATTACAGTGACGGCAGCCAGGAGTGGTGGAATGCGCCACGCGAAGCGGGTAAAGGCGTCTGGACAGAGCCCTACTTCGACGAGGGCGCCGGCAACATCCTGATGGTGACCTACTCTGTGCCTGTCACCCGCGATGGCAAACCGCTTGGTGTTGTGACCATCGACGTCTCGCTCGATAGCGTGCGTGATCGTATCCTCCAGAGTCTGCCGAAGGAGCTCGACGCCATTGCGGTGACAAGCCAGGGTCAGATCGTTTATCACCCGGATCCGGAAAGAGTCATGTCAGGGAACCTGGCAGAGCTTGCTGATGAGCTTGGCCGTCCGGACCTCGAGCGACTCGCAGAACAGGTCGTGTCTGGTCAGTCGGGTATCGCACGTTTGCCCTCTTTCACCGCAGAGGGCGATGTGTGGGTGTTCTTTGCGCCGATTCCCAGCCCAAGCTGGGGGCTGGCGATACTGGTCGAGGAGAGCAAGGCGCTGGAGAACGTGCGAAGTCTCGTCTGGCGCACTCTTCTGCTCGGCATGATCTCTCTCGTGATCGTGTTGAGCGTGCTCTGGATGGTGTCAGAGACGCTTGTCGCACGGCTGTCGGATTCCAGTGTTGCGGGCGAAGTCCGCAAGTTGAGCGCCCTGCGTCTCTGGGGACCGACCCTGTTTGTACTGGTTGCCTTGTCCACGTTCGGCTGGTGGACGTTGCGCGCGATCACGGAGAGTGAGCGGCAGGATATGAACAACTGGCTGGTGGCAACACTGGAGACCCAGTCGAAGGTGTTGAACTACTGGCTGGATGAGCGAATGCGCAGGGTTAGACAGGCCGCCTCTGATCCGCAGCTGGTCAGCCTTGTCGAGACTGTCCTCGAGGAACGACGTCGGGAAGGTCAGGTCGGCATGCAACTCGAGCGGCAATTGGCATTTACACTCGGCAAGCGAAGCACCCCGTTCGGTTTCGTTGAGTCCATGTTACTTGATCAGGATGGCGTCGTGATCCATGCCGAGTCGCCGGTCAATATCGGGCGCAAGGTCAGCGATGAGATGAGCACGCGGCTGGAAAAGCTGCAAAACCAGGGCAGCGTCATCATCCCTCCCTATCGCTCTGCGCTCAACTTCA
This sequence comes from Gammaproteobacteria bacterium, assembly GCA_029287695.1. Taxonomy (GTDB): domain Bacteria; phylum Pseudomonadota; class Gammaproteobacteria; order Chromatiales; family Chromatiaceae; genus Sva-25. The sequence continues at coordinate 1,533 of JARFQQ010000208.1, forward strand.
TCGATGCGGCTGGCGGTTTCGATGTCGGTTTACCAACCATGCTGGTGTGTGCGCCTGTAGCCGATGGAGCCATCCTCTGTATGCGCTCACGGCCAGAGTATGAATTCACCGAGCTGTTTCATCTCTCCCGTATTGGAGAGAGTGGTGAGGTTTATGCGATTGACAGCAAAGCGATGATGATTTCCCGGAGCCGGTTCGATGACTCACTCAAGAAAGTGGGTCTGATTCCAGACCGGCCCAACGTCAGCTCGATACTGAATATCGCGGTTCGGGCGCCTGCAGGTAACCTGATGGAAGGTTACCGGGGCGACGAGGCCCGGAAAGAGCGTCCGCTGACGTATGCAGCCGGTGAACTGTTGCAGGGGCGATCCGGGGCGAGCAGTATCGGCTATCCCGATTACCGTGGCGTGCCCGTGATTGGTGCCTGGCAGTGGCTTGACGAACATGGCATCGGCATCATTGTCGAGATCGATGACAACGAGGCCTACAAAAGTCTCGGCGTCTTGCAGAATGCATTTACTGCAGTCCTGGCGACCCTTCTGCTGCTGGCGCTGATACTGGTCTTCGGCTACCGCGCCTTGCTGCAGACATTCTCGCGCCTGCAGGTGGAGCGTGACCGTTCCGAATCCTTGCTGCTGAATATCCTGCCCCAGCCGATCGCTGAACGACTCAAGAGTGGCGAAGGTGTAATTGCCGACCGCTTTCCAGAGATCACCGTGCTTTTTTCCGATATCGTCGGTTTTACCGAGCTCTCGTCATCGACCCGGCCGCAAGACCTGGTTGCCATGCTGAACAGTATCTTCAGGGAGTTCGATGCGATCGCGTCACGCCATGGGCTGGAAAAGATCAAGACGATTGGCGATGCCTACATGGTCGCTGCGGGCCTGCCCCAGTACTGCGATGATCATGCCATGCGTGCTGCCGACATGGCCCTGGAGATGCTCGAGGCGGTTGAAGCCTTCAACAGGGAATCGGGCGCAGATCTGAGTATCCGCGTCGGCCTGCATTCCGGTTCGGCTGTTGCGGGTGTCATCGGCACGAAGAAGTTCGCCTATGACATCTGGGGGGATACGGTCAATATCGCCAGCCGCATGGAGTCACACGGTGAACCAGGCAAAATCCATATTTCCGAAGAAACGGCCAGCCATCTGAAATACGACTACGCGATTGAGCCAAGAGGAGCCATCACCGTAAAGGGTAAAGGGATGATGGAGACCTTTTATCTGCTTGGCCGGAAACAGGGTGGCTGAAAGCATTGGTGTCTCCGACACCGGAGGTACAGCGATGAAACCAAGAATCAGCATGGTCACGCTCGGTGTCCGCGATCTTGAAGCCTCGATCAACTTCTACGAGAAAGGGCTCGGCTTCCCCCGAATGGAATCCGAACCGGGCGTTGCGTTTTTCACCCTCAATGGCACCTGGCTGGGGTTGTACGGAAGAGAGGCCCTGGCGGAAGATGCGACAGTATCTCCGGAGGGGAAGGGTTTCCGGGCATTCTCGCTGGCCCACAATGTTGCCTCGGAAGAGGAGGTCGATGAAGTTGTCTCCCAGGCCGTCGCAGCCGGTGCAACACTGGTCAAGAAACCGCAAAAGGTATTCTGGGGCGGCTACAGCGGGTATTTCCAGGATCCCGATGGCCATCTCTGGGAAGTGGCGCACAACCCCTTCTTCTGGATAGGTCCCAGGGACAACATACGGTAGCTGGCAAGGGCGATGGTAAACAAGAAGGCGTCTGACGCCAGTAGACTTATCCGGCCCTCCATGCTGGTTGCGCTCGGCGCAGTACTGCTGGCTGCGGGATTCGTCTATGATCTTCTCTTCGCCGGCATTCCCTACCAGGACCCGACGCCGGAGATGGCCGCGCGCTATGATCGCCATGGAGCAATAGCGACAGTTATATACTGGTGCGGGGCTGTGGCTTTTCTCGGCGGAATCATCGCAGCAATTTTTCGTTCCCTGTTTCGCAGACATGCTGTCGGAGATTGATATTCATTAAACAGGGAACAGGACACCAAATTTCACTATGCGCATCTGGGACATCGATCCGGGCTATCTCAATACCGATCTGCTGCAGTCGGAGCATCGTATCCTGCACGAAACGGTTGCTGTCCTGACGGCCAGAAAGCCCGGCATGATCAACAGCCAGGAGACTTCGCGCTGGTTCGGTTTCGGCTGGGCCCTGAGGCAGCGACACAAGCTGCTCGTCGCCGAGATGAACTTGCGGGGCTATGCAGATATCACGCCGGTGCTGACCCGTAGCGGCAGGGAGAGCTGGCCTGATCTCGAGCGTGATGAACCCATCGCGCAGTATCAGATGCTGGCCGATCTCTATCTTGAGCAGGAGTCCGGCAGGATTGCACTGCCGGCCAGTGCCAACCAGCTCTGGGCCCAGCACAAGTATTCGGTGCTGGCGCGCAACCCGGCCCTCTATCGCCGTATCGACAAGCGTGTCGCTGGATACCGTCGAAACGATGATTTCGCGGACCTGGCCTTTCAGCTGACCCGGGCGATACGCAAAC
>JARFQQ010000050.1 GCA_029287695.1 Gammaproteobacteria bacterium
CCGCGAAAAGCAGCTGCCGACTCCAGAAAAAAGTACGCGCGCGGGTTGATGTAGCGACCAAGTTCGATACCGGCAAGCGTCGTGTCTTCCACGCCCGTGGCCTGTACGGCACTGCTGGTTGGCGAATAGTGTTGCAGCGTCGGCGCGAGATAAACCGGCGCCATCTGCAAATCGAGTCCGGAAAGGTCGCCGAATTCATCGTCATCGGCGAAAACGCTCTGGAAAGAAAGCTCTGCGATGAACCCAAGCTGATCGCTGTCGATATTGCCGTTCGGAAAACTGACTTTCGCGTATTCGAGCCCGAGCGCGAATTTGCCAAAATCGTAAAGCACCCCGGCATGCGGCCTGAGCATGAGGCCGCCACCCTGCGGGGCTGATCCCCCGCCACCACCACCGACAAAGAGACCGCCATCCAGTATCACTCTGCCGGTCTGGTAGCGCAGGCCAAATTCACCACCGCCCGTGAAGAAACCGCCCCGCTGGCCGGAGACAGCGCTGTAGACACCGAGGCCGTAGTAGAAGGAAGTGTGTTCATTGAGCTGCCTGTCGACGAGGTAACCGAGGCCAAGCAGGCCGAGCTTCTCGTTACCCGGCAACGTCAGCTCCTCGTAGCCGGCACGCACCCTGTTGTCGACAAGCAGCACCCCGGCCGCCAGATGGCCCGGCAGAAAGAGAATGAAACAAAGCAGGACAAGACGTCTCATGATACCCGTGGTGACTGCAAGCGCTGACCGGGCGCTCTCTCTCCATGTCGATTCAGTACAACTTCCACTTTACCAGACCCTTGCCTCCCGGGCTTCAAACAGGCGAGAGAGAGCGACAGCGCTAAAGTGTCGCGATCAATACAGCGCGCAGGGGCGAAGGATATCCCTCGACGGTCCTGGCTTGATTCGCCGGATCGAGAAAATCCGGCAGCGAGTCGAACTTCATCCACTCGGTGCTGCGCTGCTCATCGACGGTGGTGCTGTTGAGGTCAGCGACATGCACATCACGAAAACCAACGCGCTCCATCCAGCGCATGAGTGTCGGCGGGGATGGCAGGAACCAGACATTGCGCATTTGTGCATAGCGGTCAGAGGGCAAGAGCACCTCGCCCTCCTTTCCATCGATGACAAGCGTCTCGAGCACGAGCTCGCCGCCGTGCTTCAGGAAGGATTTGAGTTGCAGCAGGTGATCGATTGGTGAACGGCGGTGATAGAGGACGCCCATGGAGAAGACAGTATCGAATGCGAGCTGGTCAGAGGGGAGTTGATCGACACCGAGCGGCAGAAGCCAGGCCGGCCAGTGGTCGCCAACGAAATGCCGCACGGCCGCAAACTGGTGCATGAACAGCCAGTTCGGATCAATGCCGAGAACGAGGCGCGCACCCTCGCCTGCCATGCGCCAGACGTGATAGCCGTTGCCGCAGCCGATATCGAGCACACAACGCTCTCCGAGTGGCCGGATATGCGGCCGGATGCGCTCCCATTTCCAGTCTGAACGCCACTCGGTGTCGATCGTGACGCCATGCAGATGGAAGGGGCCCTTGCGCCACGGACTCAGACGCAACAGTGCCTGTCTCAATGCATCGACCTGGACCGGCTCGGCTGAAGAGCCGGTTGACGTGATGACCGAACCCTCCAGGTCGACGAGCGATGCGTCGATTCCGGGAAGGTCATCGAAAGCGGCACGCCAGCGCGGAATATCGCCGTGCTGGCGGTTACGGATCTCTTCTTCCACCTGCGCCGGCAACTGTTCCGCCCAGCGGTTCATGCCGGATTGCTGCAGCGCCTGCACGAGCGACGCCATGCGGAAAAAGTCGAGGTCGGGCATCAGGTCCTGATCGCGAGAAAGGAGCCGAAGTTGAGGCATTGGAACCACTGTTCTACGCGCCCGAAGCCGGCTTTGTGCAGTCTGTCGCTATGCGTCTGCGCGGTTTCCGGTACGAGGATATTCTCGAGCGCCGTACGTTTCTGGCTGACCTCGAGCTCCGAATAACCATTGGCCTGTTTGAAGGCATGATGCAGGCCCGTCAGCAGGTCATCGGGCATCGCGAGTTTTTCAGAGAGCAGCAGCACTCCCCCGGGGAGCATGCCATCCGCGATTCGCCCTATCATGGCGTCACGCTCGACGAGCGGGATGAACTGCAGCGTGTAATTGAGCACAACGACAGAGGCCTTTTCGACAATGACGTCGCGCATGTCTGCACAGGTAAATGCCACATCGACAGATGATGGATAGTCATGGCTGCTGCAAAGATCGAGCATCGCCTGCGAATTGTCGACGGCCCGAATCGTTGCGGGCTGTTTCAGCTGGCGAGCAATCGACAGCGTCGATGCACCCTGTGAGCAGCCGAGATCGTAGATACGACTGCCCGGCTGGTAGTAGCGTGCGGCGATGATCCCGGTCAGGGCGATGACACTGCCATAGCCCGGGACCGAGCGCCGGATCATGTCCGGAAAAACCGCCGCGACCTTTTCGTCGAAAACGAACGCCTCGACATCCGACAGGGGCTCGGCGTAGAGGCGATCGCGCCCGTCACTCATGGTCTTTCCATTCATCCCCGTAATCGAAGGTGATCTCCTCGCCCCGGCGAATCCTGCGTCGTGCATAGAGGTCTGCCTCCTCGAAAAAGGCATTGCCGGGACGCGAATGATTCAGGTAGCGCAGCAGGTTCTTTCCGCTGATGCCGATGATATCGTCGGGGTTCTCCTCATCGTAGACCCAGAGCACGTACATGCCGTTCTTCTTCGCACCGGGTCCGTGATAGGTGCCGATATAGGTGCCTTTCCGGATGTCCACGGCCGCGAAGAGCCCGGTACCATGAATCCCGGACCTCGCGCTGTATACGAGCTCTTTCAGTTCACTGTTCTTGATCCGTTTCATCGTCAGGTATCCGCAAGAGGAAGACTCTGTGTAGCTGTCCAGCCGGTGTTGCCCTGCTGCTCCCAGCCGACACTATGTTGCCTGATATCGGCCTCTGCTGCAGCCCCGGCAACGGCTGACAGCGGCAGGAACTCCCGCGATGAACCCTTCCACATCACGACCATCTTCTCGACCACTGCCTGATCCTCGTCCGCACCAATGCGCCAGTGCTGCCCCATGGGCAGGATTTTCTGGCTCATGGCGAAGAGTTCTTCGTGGATTCTCGACTCCTGAATCTCGCCACAGCTGCGCAAGATGGACAAGGGCACGAGCGTCACCGGCAACTGCAGGCAACGGCTCTCGATGTTCTGCATGACCGGAAGAAAGGGACTCTTGCCCAGAACATCCGAGGCAAATGCAAGATTCGACGCTTCCTCGAGTGCGAACAGCCATGGATTCGCCTGAAAATCCGTTGCAGCATGGCTTGCAGGATCGGCGTTGAACGTATCCTGCCAGCTGCCGACGGCACGCTGCCACTGCTTCAGTGTCCATGCCCTGTCTGCATGCGCGGCACCGGAAGCCCAGGCCGAGCTGTCCCAGGGCGCCATCCCCAGGTCATGGCCGGCGTTGCGGATCGAGTGAAAAACATCAGCATGCGCGGCAAGATGGTTAGAGGTGAGGATGCGCCTCAAGAAGCCTGAATCACGGCCCGGGCCGAGGGAAACGAAAAACGAGGCCTTGATCTCGTAGGCCCTGAAAAGCGCAAGCAGCCTCTCAACGCCCGCTGTCGCACCTGAAACGGTCTCGACGATGACGCTGATGGTCGTTCGCATGAATTGACAGGCAGGTACTCAGTCGGTGCTGCAGCTGCCCGACTTGTCATACACAGACATGATGGTTTTGAGCTCCCTGAGCACGGCGCGATTTTCTTCGGCAGAAAGCTGGCGCGTTTCCGGCAGAGCCTCCCCCGTCTCGAGCACGGCGATGTCTTCCCAGACGGCCTTGCAACCCTTCAGGCAGAGCCGCTCGACACAGTGCTCAACGCGTGATTTCATGGCCGGAGCGATTGGCATGCGCACCCGCCCGCTATCAGGCTGTTTGGAGCCCTGTCTCGTTGATAATCCATGGTGGGAAGCTTTATTGCCCATGATCAATGACCGGCTCCCTTGAGCGCATTGACCATGGCTTCGCAAACATCCTTCGCATCACCGAAAACCAGCGAGCAGTTGTCACGGTAGTAGAGCAGGTTGTCGACCCCGGAATAGCCGGGGCGCATGGATCGCTTGATGACGAAGACATGGCGCGCCTTGCCGGCTTCCAGGATCGGCATACCGTAGATCGGGCTCGACGGGTCATCCTTTGCAGCCGGGTTGACCACATCGTTCGCACCGACAATCAGTGCCACGTCAGCTGTCGCGAACTCGGGGTTGACCTCATCCATCTCCACGACATTGTCATAGGGAATATCGGCCTCGGCGAGCAGCACGTTCATGTGTCCCGGCATGCGACCGGCGACCGGGTGTATGGCGAATTTCACTTCGACATCGCGCGCCTGGAGGTGATCCATGAGGTCCTTGAGTGCGTGCTGGGCCTGTGCAACAGCCATGCCGTAACCGGGCACGATCAGCACCTTGTTGGCGTCTTCCATCCAGTAGATGGCGTCCTCGACGGCTGCCGACTTGACGCCCTTCTCGGCAGCCTCGCCCGCTGCGCTGGCACCCGAGGCCTCACCACCGCCGAAACCGCCAAAGACGACATTGATGATCGAGCGGTTCATTGCCCGGCACATGATGAGCGAGAGAATGGCGCCGGAGAATCCGACCAGCGCGCCCACGATGATGAGAAGGTTGTTTTCGAGCGTGAAGCCGGTTGCTGCAGCAGCCCATCCCGAATAGGAGTTCAGCATGGAGACGATGACCGGCATATCGGCGCCTCCGATAGGAATGATCAGCGTGAAGCCGAGCACGAACGAGAGGATGGTCATGAGAGCCAGCGAGGTGACGCTCTCGGTCATGGCGAAATGGATACCGAAGCCGATAGCCGCGATCGCGATGAGCGCATTAAGCAGGTGCTGACCCTTGAAGATCACGGGTTTGCCGGAGATGATTCCCTGCAGCTTGCCGAAGGCGATGACCGAGCCCGAGAAGGTAATCGCACCGATGATGATGCCGACCGAGAGCTCTCCCAT
>JARFQQ010000071.1 GCA_029287695.1 Gammaproteobacteria bacterium
TGCGCCCCGATGGTGCTCGATGCGGTCGAGTCATCGGTCGACGCCATGCAACTCAGGGCGACTCGCCTCAGCAGTGGCGCCGCCCATGATGCGCAGATCATCGCCAGCATCGCCCCGGCCGGCATGATTTTCGTGCCGAGCAAGGAGGGACGCAGCCACTCCGCTGCCGAATGGACCGCCTGGAGCGATATCGAGGCCGGCGCCAACAGCCTGCTCAACACACTCAGACAACTTGCGAGCTGACCGGAATGACAGATAACAACAAGCAGATGGAAGCGGAAAATTTTCAGAATATCGACCCGCTCAAGAAAGCCTACCGCGAGTCGATCACGCACACGCCTGCAGTCACGCGCTCACTCGAGCTCCACAAGACAGCATTGCTCTGTATCGACATGCAGTATCTCGACGCCGCCCCAGGCTTTGGCGTTTTCGCCGATGCCGAGGCTTCCGGTGTGCCCCACGAGGCGCAGGAATACTACTTCAACCGTCTCGACGAAATCGTCCTGCCGAACGTGCGCCGGCTGCAGGACGCTTTTCGCGAACGCCAGCTCGAAGTGATTCACACACGCATCCAGTCCCTGACGATCGATGGTCGCGACCGCAGCCCGGGCCACAAACGTCTCAATCTGCACGCTGCGCCCGAATCCAAGGAAGCCGAATTCCTCGAACAGATCGCACCGATCGAGAACGAGATCGTCATCAACAAGACCGCAAGCGGCGTTTTTACCTCGACCAACATCCAGTACATCCTGCGCAACATGGAGATCACCGGGCTCTTCGTCGTCGGCGTCTACAGCAACGAGTGCGTCTCGACGGCCATCCGCGATGCTTGCGACCTTGGCTTCTACGTCACGCTGATATCCGACGGTTGCGCCACGGTAACACCAGAACTCCAGCAGGCCACCATCACAACCATGAAGGATCGCTACGCCCGGGTTTTCACAACCGACGAGGCCATCGCAGAGATCCGGAAGGTTGTCGAACCATGAGAGGGTATTTATGGTGAACAAATCAAATCCGCGGCTCAAGCAACAACTCGAAGAGCAGCCGCTCGATACCCAGGGGTTCGACCGCCCGCGCGCACTGGTCAAGGCCATCGATGAAGACCTTGCTCCGCTGCTCGATCTGGTGAAACGGCCAATCGTCTCGGCCAACCAGTTTTCACTGAACCAGATATTGCAGCTCGCACGGCTTGCGGCACGATTCGAGACCCAGCCACAGATGATTACCCGGCCCTTGACGGGCAAGATCCTTATCAGCGCCTTTTACGAGCCGAGCACGCGCACGCGCCTCTCTTTCGAGAGTGCCTGGCATCGACTGGGCGGGGACATCATGTCCATCACTGATCCTGCCTCGACAGGTATTGCCAAGGGCGAATCGCTCTATGATATCGGCGAGATGCTGAACCATTATGGCGATCTCGTTGTGCTGCGTGACAGTGATGAACACTCCGTTTACGAGATGCTCGAGTCACTGCGGATTCCGATCATCAATGCCGGCAATGGCATCGACGAACACCCGACACAGGCGCTGGCCGACATCTATGCCCTGATGAAATGGAAACCGGGCTTTTTCTGCAAGCCGGAGATCGACCCATCCGACAAAGTGCGCATCGGAATCGTCGGGGTACCTGGCCGCATGCGCACCGTACGCAGCCTGCTCACCATGCTGGCCCTTTTCTCGCATGCGATCAGCGAGCTCGTTCTGATTTCCGACGAGGGCGATCCCTTCTCCGACGGCCAGCGTGCCGAGCTCGAGACGGCCGGCCTGAACATCCGGCTCGCAACCAGCCTTGACGGAGAACTGCCCGGACTCGATGTCGTCTACATCAACACCATCGCCTGGGTCGGCGATGATTACGAGGAGCTCGGCAGTCGCTACAAGCTCGACCGCAAGTCACCGCTGAAACCCGAGGCCATCATCCTGCACCCGCTTGCACGCGGCGCTGAACTCGACCCCGGCCTCGACGACACACCCCACAACTGGTATTTCGCCCAGGCACGTGGCGCTGTTTTCATGCGCATGGCGCTTCTTTCATCCATTCTCAAAAGTTTTACCTGATTACCAAATTCTTATGTGTGGAATAGCCGGATTCATTTACGCTGACAGGCAACGCCCTGTCGACCCAGACACCCTCGTTGCCATGGCTGCGATACAGTACCACCGGGGTCCGGACGGCTTCGGCTGGCAGGCGATGGACGGCGTTGGTTTCAGCCATGCACGCCTCTCGATCATCGATCTCCACGAGGAGCGTGGACGCCAGCCTTTCGTCTCTGCCGACAAGCGCCTCATGATGACCAAGAACGGCGAGCTGTATGACTATCAGCGCATTCGCGCCAACCTCTCGGCAGAGGGCGCCCGTTTTATCACAAAGAGTGATTCCGAAATCGTCATGCATCTCTACCCGAAGCATGGTCTCGACGGCACCCTCCCGCACCTGCGCGGCGAGTTCGCCTTTGCCCTCTTTGACCGCGACGAGGACACAGTGCATCTCGTTCGCGACCGTTTCGGGATCAAGCCGCTCTACTGGACAGAGATCGATGGCGGACTGGTCTTCGGCTCCGAGCTCAAGGTGCTTTTCGCCCACCCGGATGTCAAACGCGAATTCGATACAGCCGGGCTGTATCACCAGCTCATGCAAACTATGGTACCGGGCACCACGGCATTTGCCGGCGTGCACCAGATCAAGCCTGGCCATGCCCTGACCATCCGACGGCGTGATGGCAAGCTGGAGATAGAGGACAGGCGCTACTGGGACATGCCGTTCCCCGAGGAGTCTGCACGCGGCGAGCCCGCCGACGAGCAGGAGTACATCGAGGGCGTGCGCGAACGCCTCATCGAGGCCGTCCAGCTACGCATGGAGGCCGACGTGCCGGTG
>JARFQQ010000080.1 GCA_029287695.1 Gammaproteobacteria bacterium
TCGGCATCGACAGCTTCCATGCACATGCGGCAGAGCTCTTCGTGTGCACGGTGCATCGGATTGCGGGTCTGGAAAGCGACGACCTTGTTCCAGCCGTGTTCCTGGACTTCGTTGCGGATCTCGACCGCGGTGCGGAAGGTATCCGGGAAATCGAGCTGGAAGTAGGAGAAGTTCAGGACCCTGATCGGGCCGGAAACGGCAAAACGTCCCTGTGAGTTGAATGCAGCGACACCCGGGTGTTCCGGATCGTGCGTGCGATAGACCTTCTCGGTCATGGTGGCCATCTGCTCGTCCGACGCCTCTTCGACAGCCGACACATCCATCACGGCCAGTACGGGGTTACCGTCGAGGTTCGGATCACGCAGTGCAATGCGATCACCGGAATTGATCCCCTCTGCAGACTCCAGCAGACAGAGAACCGGCACCGGGAAGAAGCTGCCGTCGGAGAGCGTCATCTTCTCTGCTGCGCCCATGGCATCGGCGAGGTTCATGTATCCGCCGAGGGGGCTGAAATAACCGGCGCCCATCATGACGGCATTGCCGGCGGCCTGGGAGCTGATGACGATCGAGGGCATGTTTTCTGCCTCAGCAGCCAGTGCCTCGCGTTCGGCCGCATCATAGACGAAAAGTGGTTTCAGCTCATCGGAACCGACTGGTTTAATCATGGTAACCGTCTCCTCAATTGGTATTGGTCATTGATACCGGATCAGGGTGCCCGGTATTGCTCAAAAAAACCCCGAAAACCTACCATACGAGCGCGGTTTTCCTGCCCAAGATATTTTTTTGGGGCTATTGAATCACCCCGGCTCCATTCCTGCCAGGCAGAGAGAGGGGTTCCGAAAGAGCTCACGAATCGAGCTTGTCAGCCGGTAGAATGCCTCCATGGAATCAACGATCTATCCTGCCGACCGGGAAAGCGTCACGCCTGATGAAATGCTGTCGCGGCTCGGCGACGGGACGCTGGTACTGACAGTCAACAAGCGCCTCGCTGCCTGGCTGCATGGAAGACATGCCGAACGACAGGAACGGGATGTCTGGGAAACACCGGATATCCTCCCGTGGCATGGCTGGTTACTCTCGTTGCATGCGAGGCTCCTCACCAGCGGAGAAAATCAGGTCCGGCTTCTCACGGGAAACCAGGAGTCCCTCGTCTGGGAACAGATAGCTGATGCATGGAACCGGCAGCAAAGCCATGAGGCGCTCTTGCGTCCTGCGGCCGCTGCCGCCGCTGCAGCTGAAGCCTGGAAACTGGTGCATGAGTGGAGGATCGATCAGCGGGCACTCTCCGCTTATCCCTCTCCCGAAAGCGAGCTTCTCGCGAGCTGGTTTCGCGACTTCGATGCGCGTTGCAAGCGAAACGCCTGGCTGTCGGCCGCAGAACTTCCCGGACTGATCGGCGAAAAGATCAACGAGGGCGTCATTCCCCTGCCCCGGCATCTCTATCTGGCAGGCTTCGACGAGCTCACCCCCGGCCAGCAACAGCTCCTTGCAGGTATCGCCGATGCGGGATGCACGATTGCACGGGTCACGAGCGCACGCCCGGAGGCTGCAGCACGAACCTCCCGCTGCCAGGACAACGTCGATGAAATACGCCAGGCTGCATACTGGGCAAGGGACCGGCTGCAGGTGAATCCGGACGCACGGATCGGCATCGTGATCCCGCAGCTTCATCGCCTGCGAAAGGATGTCGAACGGCAGTTTCATGCCACCTTGCATCCCGAGAAGCTGACGGCCGCGAGCCAGGGCGTCTCGGACATCTTCAACATCAGTCTCGGCACACCGCTGGCCGACGAACCCATGGTGCAGGATGCGCTGCTGTTTCTCGACTTGCTGCGCCAGGAAAAGACGCCTCTTGCCCGTATCGGTCAGCTGCTGCGCTCGCGTTTCCTCGGCGATTACGAGACGGAATGGGCCTGCCGCTCCCTGCTCGATCAACGCTTGCGGGAGACAGAACCGCCCGAGATCGGGACCGGCAGGCTGCTGCGCGCGCTCTCCACTGGTGCGGGTAACAGTGCTGCCTGTTGCAAGGCATTTGGCAGGCGCCTCGACGCGGCCATCGCCCTGCAACAGGAAAAAGCCCATGAGGAAAATGACCGTGCTGCAGAGATCGCTGCCCTGCTTGAAGCCGCCGGCTGGCCGGGACAACGCAGCCTCGACTCGCGGGAATACCAGTGCAGGGAGCACTTTATCGGCCTGCTGGAAGAGCTCGGGCATCTCGACCCGATCGGACAAGGCATGCGTTACAGCGAGGCGTTCCTCCGTTTGCGAAAGCTTGCGCAGCAGACGCTTTTCCAGCCACAGGGGAAAAACGATGCCCCCATACAGATCAGTGGCCCGCTCGAGGCCGCTGGACAGGAGTTCGATGCACTCCGGGTCATGAACATGGATGACGACAGCTGGCCATCACGGGCTGATCCAAATCCGCTTCTGCCGCCTGCGCTACAACGCTTGCATGGATTGCCGCACACCTCGGGCGAGCGGGAGATGCTCTATGCCGCGACATTGACCCGACGCATGTTGCAAAGCGCTCCGGAGGTGATCATCAGTTACCCTGCGATGGATGGAGAGCGTGAACTGCGCCCCTCCCCGCTGATCAGCCAGTATCCACGGATCGAGGGGGAGGGAGACGAGGCTGACTTCGCTCGATCGATTCTCGCCACTGCGCCGATCGAAACCCTGAACTGTGAGAGGGCGCCATCAGTCGAGCCCGGGGATATACCGAGAGGCGGCAGCGGGCTGATCAGCGACCAGGCGGCCTGCCCTTTCCGCGCATTTGCCAACTACCGTCTCGGAACGCGCAGGCTCGAAGAAGCCGAGCTCGGATTCGACGCTCGCATGCGCGGGACCCTGATGCACCGCTGCCTCGAACTTTTCTGGAGCAAGATCGGCAGTTCAGACGAACTCGCCGCTCTCGGCGATAGCCAGCGGCATGCTCTGGTGACCGGCTGTATCGCGCAGGCCTTCGAGGAAAACCGGATGGATCCGGGGCTCGAAGAGAGCTACCTCGAGCTCGAGCAATCCCGCCTCCACGGGCTGCTCACCCGCTGGCTCGAGCAGATCGAGCTCCAGCGTGCTCCCTTCACTGTCAAGGAAATCGAATCGGATATCGTGCTGGAACTCGCAGGCCTGCCACTGCGATTGCGCGCAGACCGCATCGATACCCTCGAGGACGGCAGGCAGATCGTTATCGATTACAAGAGCGGACGGCCCTTCAAGCCTGACTGGGAATCGGAACGTCCTGGCGAACCCCAGCTGCCCCTCTACACGCTCTCGGGCAACCATCTGACTGCCGGCGCCCTGCTGGCTTTTATCAACGGGCGCGATATCAGGTTCAACGGGCTTGTCGAGGAGAAAGGCCTGGTGCCCGGCAGCAACAGCCTCGTCTACAAGGGTGACTGGGATGCGCTGCAGGCGCAGTGGAAAACGTCACTGCATGCGCTCGGTGCGGAAGTCATGCAGGGTTACGCAGCAATCGATCCAGTCGATCCATCGAGAAGTTGCACCTACTGCGGTTTGCAGCCCCTCTGCCGTATTGACGAATCAAGGCATGCATTGGCGATGGAGGAACAGGATGACAGCTGAGATCGCAGATGCCGGCCAGCGTGCCGGGGCGCTCGACACGG
>JARFQQ010000143.1 GCA_029287695.1 Gammaproteobacteria bacterium
GGCGAGTTCGAGGCCGATCTTATCCTCTTCATGCCAGGCATGACCGGTAATACCTGGTTCGACAATACCGAGCTGCCGCGTTCAGAGGGCGGACTCATCAAGGCTGACCGGCACTGTCGCGTCGAGGGCATGGAACATGTCTATGTCGCCGGCGATTCGGGCAGTTTCCCCGGGCCTGACTGGATGCCCAAGCAGGCACACATGGCAGACCTGCAGGCCGGAGCTGCGGCGAAGAATCTCGTCGCTGAATTTAGTTGACAGCCGGCAGATGCGACTTTCAAGGTGGAACTGGTCTGCATCGTCGATTCCAATGATCGCGGCATGCTGGTTTCGCGTACTGAAAAACGTTCGCTGGTCTTGCCGAGCCTGAGTGCTTTTCACTGGCTCAAGCGTGGTTTCGAATGGTGGTATCTCAGGCAGTACAGGTAAACAGAGGGCTATTCAATCATCGTGCAGGAGCCCGCACCGCGGGCGAATGATCTTCAATCGAGTAGCAGCTTGATGGACATCAGGATAGAGATTGTTACCAGCATTGGTCTGATGAGCTTGCCACCGTGTTTGATGGCCATGTGTGATCCCAGGTAACTGCCGAGAATCTGGCCGGCGCCCATCACGATCCCGGCAAGCCAGAGGATATGGCCACTGAGTATGAAAACGCCGAGCGCGACGACATTGCTCGTGAAGTTGAGCAACTTGGTGCCGCCGATCGCCTGGGGCAGGGCGTATCCGAGCAGCAGGACGAAGGCAATGGTGAAAAACGATCCTGTGCCGGGCCCGAAGAAACCGTCATAGAAGCCTATCGTGAACCCGATGAGCACCGAGAAAGCCGTCAGCGATATGCGCTGCTCGCCGCTCTCGAGCCGGATCTTTTTCGAAAAGAGAAAATAGAGCGCGATGATGATGAGCATCACCGGAACCAGGGTTTCGAGCCAGGCATTGGGCAAGCGCTGAACGAGCAATGCGCCCGTCATGGCGCCAAGCAGGGTCATGAAGACGGCAAACCAGAGTTTTCCCGGCGAGACCAGGCCATGGCGCACATAGTTGGCGGTTGCGGTGAAGCTCCCCATGCTGGCCTGCAGCTTGTTGGTAGCAATCGCCTGGATCGGTGACATGCCGGTCCAGAGCAGGGCCGGGATCGAGAGCAGTCCGCCACCACCCGCGATCGCATCAACGAAGCCTGCGACACCCCCGACGATGAAAAGGAAGAAGAGATCTCCGGGCTCGATCACCAGGCATCTTCCAGATCATCGGGCGTATTGATATTGGTAAAGGCATCGGGATCGCCGGAGAAATCAGCAAGGCCGATATCATGGATACCCAGCCACTCCTTGATACTGCGCCTGCCGGAGACGATCCAGGAATCCAGTTCGGGCATGAGGGAGACAGGCAGCAGCAGGTGTGCAGACTGCAAGTGCTTGCCGTCATGGGCGACGGCGATACCGCTGTTCGATCGGACCGACGCTTCGACAAGACGTTCCGTGAAATCCGGCGGTATGCCGGGCACATCACATGGCGCGACCAGCACCCAGCCTGTGCTGACCTGGTGCATGGAGGTGGCGATGCCGGCCAGGGGGCCTGCGAAACCTGGGAACATGTCCTCGACAACGCGATAACCCAGGCCGCGGTAGTAATCGATATGCCGGTTGGCATTGATCACTATTTCATGCACGTGCGGTTCGATCACATCGATGACGTGCTGCACGAGCGGTTTGTCCTGCAGGATCAACATTCCCTTGTCTACGCCACCCATGCGCTCACCACGTCCGCCAGCAAGGATGACGGCGGTGATGTCGTCAGGCGAGATCGACATTTTTCTTGTTCTACGTCAGGGTTGAAAGTCCAATCATAATGGTTGCTGCGCCAATGACAACCTGTAATCCGTTGTGCAGCCAGGTCAGTCCCTTCGCGGAGGAACGCAGCGGAATCGCGATTGCTGCTGACAGTAACGCCATGCCAAGCATGGAGCCGACCCCGAAGAGCAGCATGTAGAACATGCCCTGCAGTGGTGAGCGGATCGTTTCCAGTGTCAGGATGATGAGTGCCGCCGACCCCGCCATGCCATGCACCAGGCCAATGACGAGAGCTCGAAACGGGAAGGATTTTTCATGTTCGTGCCTGTGAGCAGCCGGATCGTGTGACTTCTCACCGGCATGGGAGTGCGCATGAAAATGGGTTTCGCCGTCACGATGGCTGTGGCGGTGGAAATGGATGCGTTCACTGATTACGCGGCGGATAACATCGAAGCCGAGAATCACGAGCATGATACCGACCGCGTACTCGAGCCAGCGTGCAACCTGCTCCGGCATGACGCTGTCCATCCAGATCACCATGGAGCCGAAGAGCACGAGGGTAATGGTATGACCGATGCCCCAGAAGGTCCCCTGGCGAATGGTATCGGCAAAGGAGTGTGAGCGCGCGGCAAGTGAGGCAACGGCTGCCACATGATCCGCTTCGAGTGCGTGGCGCATGCCGATGAGGAAGCCGAGTAGCAAGAGTGACATCAGCAGATCCTCGGCAGCTGCTCGCCGACCAGCAGGTCGACGATGCGTTCGCCGCCAAAGAGCGTCGACATCAGAACGGTTTCCGCGGGGGATGCGGTCACCTCGCCGATGATACGACTGTCGGTTCCTGCAGGATGTGTTTGCATCGCCGCCAGCACTGCCTCAGTACACTCGTCGGGAACGATCGCGACGAGCTTTCCCTCGTTGGCGAGATAGAGGGGGTCAAGACCGAGTATCTCGCAGATGCCGCGGACCTCGTCCCGCAACGGCAATGCTTTTTCATCAATGCGTAACGCGACGCGGCTGTCGGTGGCAAACTCGTTGAGAACCGTCGCCAGTCCGCCGCGCGTGGCATCCCGCATGCAGTGACTGTCCGGGCAAACAGCCAGCATGGTCTCCACGAGCGAATTGAGCGGCTGGCAGTCTGTCTCGATGCTGTTTTCGATGGCAAGCTCGCCGCGTGCATCGACGATGGCAGCACCATGGTCGCCAATATGGCCGTTGATGATGATACGGTCGCCGGGCCTGGCGCGCCGCGCGTTGATCTCGATTCCTGCAGGGATCACACCAACCCCGGCGGTATTGATGAAGAGTTTGTCGGCCGCTCCCTTGTGAACTACCTTGGTATCACCCGTCACGATGCGTACGCCGGCCTCATCGGCAGCCTGTTTCATCGAAGCGGCCACACGCCGCAGTTCCTCGATGGCCAGGCCCTCCTCGATGATCATGCCGCAGGTCAGCCACAAGGGCACGGCGCCGCTCACGGCCAGGTCGTTGACCGTGCCCGTCACAGCCAGTTTGCCGATATCGCCACCTGGAAAGAAGAGCGGATCCACGACATAGGAATCCGTGGTCATTGCAAGCCTGTCGCCTCGCGTCGTCATCGAGGTGAGATCGAAGCGGGCCTGGTCCTCGAGCAGGTCGAGTTCCCGGTTGTCGAAAATCGAAACAAAGAGATCCTCGATGAGATCATGCATCGCCTTGCCGCCGGCACCATGTGACAGCGTGATCGTCTCTCCGCGTAACTTGCCGCGTCGACGCCGGCCGGGTGTGACCGGTACGCTGCTCATGACCCGGCCTCGCGCTTCGCGACGAGTTCGTCGATGCTGACACTTCCGTAGCTGAAGTAGGCGGCACAGGCTCCCTCGGAGGAGACCATGAGTGCCCCCATCGGCGTCTCCGGAGTGCAGGCTGTACCGAAAATCTTGCATTCCCAGGGTTTGATGACTCCCTTGATGACTTCACCGCACTGGCAGGATTTCGGGTCGGCAATCTTCAGGTTCGGCACCGCAAACTTGCGCTCGGCGTCATAGTCGGCGTATGCCTTCCTGATTCGCACGCCGGAGTGATCGATGGAGCCGAGGCCGCGCCACTCGAAAAATTCACGAATCTCGAAAACCTTGCTGATGGCCTCGAGCGCCGCCCTGTTGCCATCAGGAGGAACAATGCGCGCGTACTGGTTCTCGACCTCACTGCGTCCCTCCGCGAACTGCTTGAGCAGCATCCAGATCGACTGGAGAATGTCGAGCGGTTCGAAACCCGTGATCACGATCGGTCGGTCATAATCTCTGGCCACGAAGTCGAACGGCCGCGCGCCGATGACCATGCTGACATGGCCCGGAGCGAGAAAGCCGTCGATCCTCATGTCAGGGGAGTCGAGGATCGCCTTGACTGTCGGCACGGTCGTGATGTGATTGCAGAAGAGCGAAAAGTTGCGGATACCTTCCTTCTCTGCCTGTAATACTGTGAGTGCCGTACTCGGCATCGTGGTTTCGAAGCCGAGCCCGAAAAAGATGACCTCTCGATCAGGGTTCTTGCGCGCGAGAGTGAGTGCATCGAGCGGCGAATAGACCATGCGAATATCGGCTCCCTCGGCCTTGGCTTGCAGGAGGCTCTTGCGAGAGCCCGGCACGCGCATGGCGTCGCCGAAAGTCGCGAAAATCACTTCGGGTCGCTCAGCCAGCGTGACGCAGTCATCGACGCGCCCCATGGGCAGCACACAGACCGGGCACCCGGGCCCGTGCACCATCTCGATACTCTTGGGTAACATCTGCTCGATGCCATATCGGAAGATGGCATGGGTGTGGCCACCACAGAATTCCATCAGCAGCAGCGGCTTGTCGGGTGAGCAACCGATGCGTTCGGCCAGCGCGTGAATCTCGCGTTTCAGTGATTGCGCCTTGCCGTTGTCACGAAATTCGTCGACGAACTTCATGCCCGATCTCCGCGCTTTCCGCGTGAGTCAGCAAGCAGTGTATGCGTCAGATCCCAGAGAATGTGATAGCAGGCGACATGAACCTCCTGGACGCGATGGATCGAGTCGGTTTCAACAACGAGACAGTGGTCGACCAGTCCGCTGGAGAGCATGTCACCACCGGTGCCGCCGGTGAGTCCGAAGGTTGTCATGCCCATGCTCCGGGCTTTTTCAAAGGCCGCCATGAGATTCTCCGAGTTACCGCTGGTCGAGAAACCGATCAGGCCGTCACCGGGTGATCCGTGTGCCTCGACCTGGCGCGTGAAGAGATGGCGCACGCCGATATCATTGGCTACCGCCGTGATCATGGCCGTGTCCATGGCGAGATTGATCGCCGGCAGAGAGGGCCGGCCGGCAGTGACAGGGTGCTGGAATTCCACGGCGAAGTGCGATGCATCGCAGCTCGAGCCTCCGTTTCCCATTGAGAACATGCGCTGTCCCGACCGGTAGACAGCGGCCATGGCGCGGGCTGTGTCGACAAGCTGTTGTGCATTGTTCGCGAAGAAGGACTGCTTGACCTCGATGCTGTCGCTGGCCTTGCTGTGTACAGAATCCAGCAGTGCATCGTTCTCGCTGGCCGCCTCTTTCTGACGGCCCGACAGGAAAGGGTAGAGTGCATCGAGATGTTCGCGGTTGTCCGGCATGATCGTCAGAGCGTAGTCTGCATGCTGTCGAGTGCTTCCTGGACTTCTCCGAGTTCGCTGAGGATAGCAAGGGTCTTTTCTGCTTCCTCCTCGTCAATCCGGCTCATGGCGAAGCCGACATGCACCAGCACCCAGTCGCCGACACAATCTTCGACAGGGTGCCCCTCCTCGATGATGCAGGCGATGTTGACCTCGCGGCGCACGCCAGAGACATCGACTTTCGCCATGCTGTTTTCGGCATCGGTGATTTCGAGTATCTGTCCGGGAATTCCGAGACACATCAGTCTTGATCCTCGTGGTTGAGAGCATGCGCAGCAGCAATGACGGCCTGTCCCAGCGCGAGCCCGCCGTCATTGGCAGGAACGCGGCGATGAGTAAGCACCCGCAAGCCCTCTCTTTGCAGCAGCTGCTCGACAAGGGTGAACAATGTGGCGTTCTGGAATACGCCACCCGACAGGGCAACCGTTTCGATTTGCTGTTGCCGGGAGAGTTTACGGGCCATGCGGGAAATGGCGACTGCGAGCCCTTTGTGAAAGCGTTCACTGATGATTGCAGTCTCTCGCCCTTGCTGCAAGTCCTTCATCAGCTGCCGCCACATCGG
>JARFQQ010000106.1 GCA_029287695.1 Gammaproteobacteria bacterium
ACTGATCGCTACATCAGTGGCACCGGTGTCGACGAGAAAGACCACCGGCACATCATTGATTGCCCCGGTCGCAACATAGTGCCCACCGCGATTCTGCTGCAGCAGCACTTCGGGATTGCCACCGGGGTCGACTCTGCTGACAACCTGCACGTTCGGATTGTTGAGGTCTTCCAGGTAACCTGATGCAAACCAGGTGAGCACCAGCAGGAAGAGGGCCCATGCGGCAAGTGTCATGCCGACGCCGATGCGCTGATCTTTTCGCATGTTTCTGCCCCGGAGAGGAACGCCAGTGACCGGAATGTACAACCCGGGATGGCCGGGGCCTCCTAGCGTCGATATTGCGCGCGCATTGCCTGGCTGAAATAGCTCCGGTAGTAGGCAATCGCACTCTGCCCCCCGGCGACAATATCGTAGATCTTCCAGCCATCGGATGTGAGATGCACGCGAAAATCGATACGACCGGGATACTGACCGGGATTATTGATCAGCGCGCTGATCGTGGTTCGATCGAAGCTCATGAAACGCGGGGGGAGATACACCACGTCCTGCCCGTCGTAGCGTTTGAGCTTGTCAGCCATTGAGGTCAGGAACATCTGCTGCAGTTTCTGCTCGAGCCTTTCGCGCTGCGCCTTGCTCATGCTGCGATAGTAGCGACCGGCTGCCGACTTTGCCATGTAGGGAAAATCGAACGAGGGCGCAATTTCGCTCGAGAGGAATCCGGCAAGCGTCCTCTCATCATAATCGCGCTTCAGAAAATCGAGCAGCTTGTCCATGCCGGCCTGCAGGACAAGAACCGGATTTTTTTCAAGCAGTTTCGGCTGAACAGACTGTTGCTGACTGCCCGGGGTTGCATAGGGCCCCTGCGCAGAGACAGCTCCGGATGTGGCGAAGATCAGCAGACAGGTGCTGACTGCGGCAAGAATTTTCATACGCGTTATTCCTCCTCTGGTTGTGTCGTCATCTTAACTGATCGATGCAGTTTGTCGAGGTTCCGGATGCGTTTTGATGGGCGCGTCGGCGCTCAAACACGCCTCGACTGTCTCCTGTCAGGGACTGCGATGCTCGACGCGTCAGAAGGGAATTCTTTGGTGGATGCATTCGTTATCGCGGGAAATACTTCCGGGTGCGCGCCGACGCGCGCATCAAATCAATTCATCACGCAACGATACAAAACCATCTTCACAACAAAAAAATTCCCGCCTGGAATCGAAGCCCCCGACACAGTAAAATCCGCCCCCTGTTTCGAAACCCCTGATTCCCATGCAAATCGGTCCCTACACGCTGGAAAACCAGCTGATACTTGCCCCGATGGCCGGTGTCACCGACCGCCCGTTCCGGCAGCTCTGCCGGAGACTGGGTGCCGGGCTTGCCGTCTCGGAAATGGTTTCTGCGGATACGAGCCTCTGGGGCAGCCGCAAGTCGCTGCGCCGGCTGGACCATCGCGGCGAGAGCGGGCCTGTCTCGGTTCAGATAGTGGGAACAGACCCGGCCAGGATGGCGGAGGCTGCAAGGCGCAATATCGACATGGGCGCGCAGATCATCGATATCAACATGGGCTGTCCTGCGAAGAAAGTATGCAAGGTCGCGGCAGGTTCCGCGCTCATGCGCGACGAGAACCTGGTTGGCCGTATTCTCGCCAGCGTCGTCGAAGCCGTCGATGCGCCAGTGACGCTGAAGATCCGTACCGGCTGGGATCCCGACAACAGGAATGCGCTTGCCATCGGCCAGATCGCACAGGAGTGTGGCATCCAGGCACTCGCCATTCATGGCCGTACCCGGGCTGACAAATTTGCAGGAGAGGCGGAATACGACACGATCGCGACCATCAAGTCAGTGCTTACTATCCCCGTAATCGCCAATGGTGATATCGATTCGCCTGTCAGGGCGAAAGAGGTCTTGGCACGAACAGGCGCAGATGCGATCATGATCGGCCGCGCTGCTCAGGGAAGGCCGTGGATATTTGAGGAGATCCGGCACTATCTGGAAAAAGGAAAGCCTGCACCACCAAGGGAGACCGGGTGGGTTGCATCGACGTTGCTGGAACACCTGGACGAACTCTACCGGCACTATGGCAAACGCCACGGGGTGCTGGTCGCAAGAAAGCACATCGGCTGGTACAGCAGGACCAGGCCGGGAAGTGCCGGGTTCCGTCAGGGCGTATTCAAAACAGAAACACCAGAAGAACAGACCCGCATGATCCGCGAGTATTTTCTCAGGATCCGTGAGCAGGAGAATCGCGCAGCATGACAAGCAGAACAACTGCCGAACAGAAGTCCACCACCAGGAACCTCTACGTATCGAAAAAAAATGCCGACAAGCCACTGCGTGAATGCGTGCGCCAGGCCGTTGACCACTATTTCGCCAACATGAACGGCCACCCGGCCGACGGCCTCTACAAGCTGCTTATCAGTGAAGTCGAAAAACCCCTCCTCGAGAGCGTCATGCAACACACCGGCAGCAACCAGGTGCGCGCGTCGCAGATTCTCGGTATCAACCGTACGACGCTGCGCAGCAAGCTCAAGAAGTACGAGATCCTGTAACCCATTGCGGAGTCCATTTCCATGTCCTCACCGATGATCACCCGGGCGCTGATCAGCGTCTCAGACAAGACCGGCATCGTCGAATTCGCCCAGGCACTGCACGAGCGCAACGTCGAGATCCTCTCGACCGGCGGTACGGCAAGACTGCTCACCGAGCACGGGGTACCGGTCATCGAGGTCGGTGACTACACGGGTTTTCCCGAGATGATGGACGGCCGCGTCAAGACCCTGCATCCGAAAATTCACGGCGGAATCCTCGGGCGTCGCAGCACCGACGAGGAGGTCATGGCTGCTCATCATATCCCGCCGATCGACCTGATCTGCGTGAACCTCTACCCCTTTGAAGAAACAATCGCGCAGCCGGAATGCGACCTGGAGACAGCCATCGAGAATATCGACATTGGCGGCCCCACCATGCTGCGCGCTGCAGCCAAGAACCATGCTGCCGTGACCGTTGTCGTCTCGAATCAGGACTACGACCGGATCATCGAGGAGATGGATGCCAATGGCAATACCGTTACCGATGCGACCCGTTTCGACCTGGCAACTCGCACTTTCGAGCATACGGCCCGCTACGACGGCCTGATTGCGAACTATCTCGGCTCCATCGTCGAGAACGGCCAGCCCGGTGGCCTGCCGCGCACCTTCAACACGCAGTTCACAAAGGCGCAGGGCATGCGTTACGGCGAAAACCCGCACCAGAGCGCAGCCTTTTACACCGACATCAGCAACCGCGAGGCGAGCATCTCGACAGCCCGACAGTTGCAGGGCAAGGAACTCTCATTCAACAACATCGCGGACACAGACGCAGCGCTGGAGTGCGTCAA
>JARFQQ010000001.1 GCA_029287695.1 Gammaproteobacteria bacterium
ACGTCGATATCGACCTCGTCGGTCGAACCGGGAACCGGGGTCGTCGAGATCTCGACCTTGCTGAAGTAGCCGAGGCGCTCGAGACGCTCTTTCGATTCGCGCACCTTGTCGGCGGAATACCAGGCAGATTCCATCTGGCGGAATTCACGCCGCAATACCCGGTCACGGGAACGCGTGTTGCCGGTGATGTTGATGTTGCGCACATAGACACGCTTGCCGGGCTCGACAAAGAAAGTCACCACGACGCTCTTCTCATCCTCGTTGACATCCGGTACGGGATTGACATTGGCGAAAGCGTATCCCTTGTCAGAGAGCGCCCGGGTGAGCGCTTCTGAGCTGCGCAGGACGTCCTTGCGCGAGAAGGGCTCGCCGCGTCGCAGTTCGATCAGCGAGAAGAACTCTTCCGGCGTTGCTCCGACCTTGCCTGCCAGCTTGATGTCGCTGATGGTGTAGACGTCACCCTCCTTGATGTTGATCGTCAGGAAGACGTCCTCTTTTTCCGGAGTGATGTTGACTTGCGTCGATTCGATATCGAATTTGATGTAGCCCCTGTCCAGGTAATAGGAGCGGATGCTCTCGAGATCGGCCTGCAGCTTCTGGGCGGAATACTGGTCGTTCTTGGTGAAGCGGGAGAAGATGCCGCTCGTGGAGAGCTCCATCTCGTCGGTAATGTCATCCTCGTCGAAAACCTCGTTGCCGATGATATTGATGCGCTTGATTCTCGCGCTACGTCCCTCGCGGATGCGCAGCTCGAGCGCGACGCGGTTCCTCTCGAGTGGCGAGACCGTGGAGGTGATGGTCACGCCGTACTTGCCACGGTCGAAGTAGCTGCGCTTGAGGTCCTGCTTGATCTTGTCGAGCACGAACTCGTTGTAGACACGCCCTTCGGCGAAGCCGGCATCACGCAGTCCCTCCTTGAGCTGATCGGTATCGATATCCTTGTTACCCGTGATGTCGATCGAGGCAATCGAGGGACGCTCGACGACAGTCACCACGAGGTTGCCGCCATCCTGCTGCAGGGAGACATCCTTGAAAAGACCGGTCCCGAAAAGGCTGCGGATGATTTCAGCAGCGGCTTCGTCAGTAACGCGCTGCCCGACCTCGTAGGGGATGTTGTTGAATACCGTACCGACAGAGACACGCTGCAGGCCCTCGACCCGGATATCCCTGATCACGAAGGATGCGGCCTGTACGATGGAGGCTGTTGCCATGGCAAGTAGCAGCAGCGCAGCTGTCAGGATGTGTTTTTTCTTCATCTGGATAAACCTGTCGCGACGTCGGACCGCTCGAGAATCGAACCCCCCGTAGAAGGGGCTGATTATAAAGGACTGGCGGTCACTACGGAATGCCAAAAAACCGGCTGAAATCGACGTAGAGGGCAAGAAACATGATGCCGAGAATGATCATCATGCCAATTTTCTGGACCTGGAGCATCACCTCGTCCGACAGGGCGCTCCCGCGAATCGCCTCGATCAGGAAAAACATCAGGTGGCCGCCGTCGAGAACGGGGATCGGCAGCAGGTTGACGACACCCAGCGTGATGCTGAGCATGGCGAGCAGGCCCAGAAAGACCACGAAACCGCTCTTGGCGCTGTCACCGGAGACCTTGACGATGGTCACGGGCCCGCCGATGTTACGGAACGAGAGCTGACCGGTGACCATTTTCCAGATGCCCTTGAGCGTGAGGCCGGTCATGTCCCAGGTCTTGGAAAGCGCCAGCGGAATCGACTCCAGGAGGCCGAAGCGGTTGAAAACACGCAGCTCGTCGACATACCCCTCGGGGACATCCGCGCCGATCATGATGCCGGCAAGACCCGCACCATCCCGCTCCTCGGGGACGAGTTCAACGCGCATCTCGCGATCGCCGCGCAGGATGTCGACCTGCATGGGCTGGCCGGGATTGCCGGCGATGAACGCGATGAATTGCTGCGTATTGGAAATTTCGGTGCCATCCACAGCCAGCACCAGGTCGTCGGGCTCGAACACACCCGCGGAAGCGCCACCCTCCACGACCTCCCGGATGCGCGGGGGAAAGTCGGGCCAGTAGGGAACGAGCCCGGTTTCGCTGACAGAACCGCTGCCGTCGCGGAAGATCTCGAGCACGGCGTCACCGAGCAGAACCTCGCGGGTGCCACCCTCCTCTGCCGCCACCGTGAGCCTGGCAGGCTCGTTGTCGATGGCGCTTTCGAGGACCGCCATGAACATGCGCTGCCAGGTAGGCGTCTCCTCCCCGTTGACCTCGAGAATGGTGTCATGGCTGCGCAGCCCGGCCTGGTAAACAGGGGTCTCCTCGGCGAGGTCTCCCAGTTTCGGGACCCTGTCATACTCGCCCCAGCTGAAAATCGCCCAGTAGGCCAGGATGGCGAAGAGAAAATTGAACAGTGGTCCGGCAAAGACGATGGCACTGCGCACGGGCAGGGACTGGCGGTTGAAGGCGTAGGGCAGGTCTTCCTCGGCGACCTTCTCCTCGCGCTCATCGACCATCTTAACGTAACCGCCGAGCGGAATGGCAGCGAAGACATACTCCACGCCGTCCCTGCCCTGCCTGCTCCAGACCTTGCGGCCGAAACCGATGGAGAAGCGCACCACCTTGACACCGAGCTTGCGGGCGACCCAGAAATGGCCGAATTCATGCACCGCAACAAGGATGACGAAGGCGATAATCGCCCAGAAGAGCATTTGGATGAGTTCGAACATAACG
Source organism: Gammaproteobacteria bacterium (assembly GCA_029287695.1). Lineage (GTDB taxonomy): Bacteria > Pseudomonadota > Gammaproteobacteria > Chromatiales > Chromatiaceae > Sva-25. The sequence continues at coordinate 2,702 of JARFQQ010000001.1, forward strand.
CTCTATCAGACCAGTTGAGGGATGATTTGTTCCGATTCGAGACGCGCCAGGCGGTCGACCTCGAGCAGGTGATCGATGCTCTCGGGCTGCCCGGATTCGACTCTCTCCATGCAACGCCCGATGAGTTCGGGGATGGCAAGGAACGGGATCCGCCGGTCAAGAAAGGCCTGCACAGCAACCTCGTTGGCCGCATTGAGGATCGCCGGCGCGGTGCCGCCGCTCCTGACAGCCGTATAGGCGTGGGAAAGGCAGGGAAAGCGTACAGGATCAGGCGCTTCGAAGTCGAGACGCCCGACGCTGAAGAGATCGAGCGGCTCGACGCCCGACTCGATCCTGTTCGGCCAGTCGAGCGCATAGGCGATTGGCGTGCGCATGTCGGGATTGCCCATCTGCGCCAGTACCGAGCCATCGATGTATTCAACCATCGAGTGGATAATGCTCTGCGGGTGCACGACCACCTGGATATCATCCGGCGCTGCATCGAAGAGCCAGTGGGCCTCGATCACTTCGAGCCCCTTGTTCATCATGGTAGCCGAGTCGATGGAGATCTTCGGTCCCATGTCCCAGTTGGGATGCGCGCACGCCTGCTCCGGGGTGATATCGGAGAGCTGCTCGATGGCATGGTCGCGAAAGGGGCCGCCGGAAGCCGTCAGCAGGATGCGCCGGATCCCCTGCCGGCCCTGCGACGGCAGGCACTGGAAGACCGCATTGTGTTCGCTGTCGACCGGCAGCAGGACGGCCCCGCTTCCGGCGACGGCATCCATGAAGAGCTGCCCCGCAACGACCAGGGATTCCTTGTTGGCGAGCATGACGCGCTTGCCGGCTGCAGCCGCAGCCCAGGCGGAACGCAGGCCTGCCGCCCCGACGAT
>JARFQQ010000053.1 GCA_029287695.1 Gammaproteobacteria bacterium
CGTGGGCTCGGAGATGTGTATAAGAGACAGAGAAGGCGCCGGCCAAGAAGGTCGCAAAGAAGAAAGTCGTCAAAAAGGCACCAGCCAAAAAGGTCGCAAAGAAGAAGGCCGTCAGGAAGGCGCCGGCCAAGAAGGTCGCCAGGAAGAAAGTCGTCAAGAAGGCGCCGGCCAAAAAGGTCGCCAGGAAGAAGGCCGTCAGGAAAAAAACCGCGCGCAACAAACGCTGACCTGGTCTGGACCGACGCTGCTCCTCACCGGGGGGCGTAACCGCAATGCGTTTAGCATCAACGAGGCATGCTCATGAAACTCCTGCTCGCTTTCCTAATCACACTCTTTGCAACAGGCGTTCAGGCAGATGCCTCTCCTGCTGAGCCGCTCGATGAACAGGCGCTGAAGCCGGTCAAGGTGAGCGAGAACATCTGGGCAATCGTCGGCCCGCTTACCAACAGGACGCCGGAGAATCTCGGAAACAATGCCACCTTTGGTCTCATCATTACGACTGAGGGACTGATTCTCGTCGATCCGGGTGGCTCGAGGAAAGGCGCCGGGGCCCTGCATGCCGTCATCCGGGAGATCAGTGACAAGCCGATAAAGTACGTCATCAATACGGGTGGGCAGGATCATCGCTGGTTCGGAAACGGCTATTTTCGCGAGCTCGGGGCAAGGATCATCTCCAGCAAGGCTGCTGCAGCGGATCACGAGGCGCGTTTCAATGATCAGGTGTTACGTCTTGCTGCCCTGATCGGAGATGAGAACTTTGCCGGTACCGAGGCGGTCTATGCCGACATTTTCTTCGATGAGAGTTACCGCCTGACAGTCGGAGAGACTGCCATCGAGATCTATCACAAGGGCCAGGCACATACGCCGGGCGACAGTTATGTCTGGATACCCGGGGCGAAAGTCGTCTTCTCCGGCGATATTGTCTATGTCGATCGCATGCTTGGTATCGGCGAGCAATCCAGCAGCAAGCAGTGGGTAAAGGTCTTCGAGGCCATGGCTGCACTCGATCCCGAGATCGTGGTGCCAGGGCACGGTGGTCCGGTCAAGCTGGAGAAAGCCAGAAAAGATACCTACGACTACCTGGTGACCCTGCGCGAGCGTACGGCGGCATTTATCGATGAAGGCGGCGATATCAGCGAGGTTGCGGACATCAGGCAGGACGAATTCGCCTACCTGCTGAATTACGACACTCTCAGGGGGCGCAATGCCCAGAAAGTTTACTCTGAGCTGGAGTTCGAGTAGAGAGCGTTGATTTGCCCGGAACGGGAGGTCATCCCTGCTGCGATGCCAGGTCCCTGCTTTCCCTGATGTGTTGCTTGAAATCGGTGCGAATCCGGTTTGCTTCTTCCGATTTGCAATACATGTAACCCTTTCGCGTATCCCTGCAGTTGAGGTCCAGGTATATCCAGGTGCCAAGGTTTGCCTCGGCTGGTGACCTGTAGAGGTTCAGGCCGATCTGCTCGTCATCGCCGGGCTCACGTGTCAGCAGGAGATCCGGCTGTTCCATCGAGACCGGTGTGGCAGAGAGGGAAGAGAGGTACTCGGTTGCCTGTTTCCACCGTTTGTCGCAGTCCTGATCCGGCGGACAGAGATAGAGGTTATCGTACCGCTGCAGATCTTCTGCTGTCAGCAGTGTCGTTGCAGGAGGGACTCTGTCGATGTTCTCGCGTCCGACCCTTTTCAGGAAACGGAAGCGCTCGAGGTCTGCGGCATATTCTTCGATGACGTCCTGCTTTCTTGCCTCGAGTGCCTGGATTCGATCCGACTCGCGGTCCGCCTTCTCATGCAGGCGAGAGAGCATATCGAGTTTGTCCTGCCCGGGCTTGATGCCCCTTTCCTGCTTTTCATCGATCTCTGACTGCAGCGAGATAAGCTTGTGTTTGATCCGCTTGATGTTGCTCTCGACTCCGTGGATCTGGATATCAAAGGTGCGGACGTGCTGCTTGCGCTTCTCGACAATCTCTTCTTCAGTGCGGTATTGCTGAAGGAGGTTGTTATCCCTGGATTCGCGACGTTGCAGCATCTCCTGCTGTGTTGAAGCGAGTTTTTCCTGTAACTGTTTCCTGGCGATATCTTCGGGACGATCCGGCATGATGGTCTCTACTTCGATGCCGTGCTTGTTGATGATGGTGCGGTTCTTGTTGACTCTCTCCGGCGGGACCCTGTCGGTGTAGTGGACCTTGCCGTACTCATCAACCCAGCGGTACATCTCTGCCGTGGCGGGGCTCGTCAGAATGATGGCCAAAACAATAGTTTGTACTGCTTTCATGTTATAAGACCTGAAGTGCACATGACTGCAGTTTACAATTTGTTATCTTCAGGTCAACCCTCTGCGCCATTTTTATGGATCAGCTGATTCTGCTTGCCGTCTCATTTCTGGCCAATCTTTTCTCTGCCTTTTCCGGTGGTGGAGCAGGCCTGCTGCAATTGCCGGTACTGCTTTTCCTGGGGTTGCCGTTCGCGGTCGCACTGGCAACACACAAGGTTGCGACGGTCGCGCTGGGTGTCGGTGCAACCATCAGGCATCTCAGGGAAGGAGGACTGGAACGGGATTTCGTGATCTTCATACTTGTGAGCGGACTTCCGGGTGTGGTGACCGGTGCGAGCCTGATTCTTGCCGTTCCAGAGTCGATTGCCCGGGTTTCGCTGGGTGTCCTCACGCTCTCACTCGGTCTCTATTCGATCTGGCGCAAGGAGCTGGGGCAGGTCTATGCACCCGTGCACCGTGATAGAGGTGGCTATCTCACGGGCGGTTTGGTTCTCTTCTTCATCGGCATCCTGAACGGTTCGCTGACATCGGGAACCGGGCTTTTCGTGACACTCTGGCTCATTCGCTGGTTCGGGCTCGATTACAAGCGTGCCGTCGCCTATACACTGGTTCTCGTGGGCGTCTTCTGGAACGGGACGGGCGCCCTGACGCTGGGCCTTGTTGGCGAAATCAGGTGGTCCTGGCTTCCCGCGCTGCTCGCAGGGTCACTGCTTGGCGGGTATGCGGGTGCGCATCTTGCAATCACCAGGGGAAATCGCTGGATCAAACGCGGGTTTGAAACGATCACGATTCTGATAGGCTTGAAACTGATTACAGGATAAGAAAAAGACCCGGAATGAAAAAAGAGACTGACCCGCGCGCGATTCTCGATTTCTGGTTTTCGCCGGAAATGGAGAGGCACTGGTTCAGGTCGACCTCTTCAATCGATCGCCAGATACGCAAGCAGTATGCCGTCCTCTGGAGCCGGGCGGCAACGGGGGAGTGTGATCACTGGAAAGCAACCGCCGAGGGCAGCCTCGCGCTGACGATCATACTCGACCAGTTCCCTCTCAACATGTTTCGTGGCAAGCCGGACAGCTTTTCGACCGAGCATCTCGCTGTTGGCGTCTCACTGGAAGCAGTGACAAGAAAACAGGACAGGGAGCTTCCCCGGACGCGTGTTGCCTTTCTCTACATGCCGCTGATGCACAGCGAAACCCTTTCTCACCAGGAACTCTCCGTCGAACTTTTCCGAAAGGCGGAGCTTGAGGAAAATTTACGTTTTGCCACTCATCACCGCGACCTGATCAGGCGTTTCGGGCGATTTCCGCATCGCAACACGATTCTCGGCAGGGAGAGTACGCCCGAGGAACTTGCCTATCTCTCTTCACCGGAAGCCTTCAGGGGCTGAATGCCCCGGCCTGTGACCGGCTGGCCATCGTTGTATGATGGGTTCAGGAGTCATGGTACTGGTACAGTCAGCAGGCAGCTTCAACCGTGAATAGCCCAGACAGAGATAACTGGATCACGCGAAGGCTCGAGTCCTTCCAGCTCAAGCTGGCAGGTCCGGATGCGCTTGCGCAGCTTGCCTTCCTCGGTATTCTCTCCGGGCTTCTGACAGGTCTCGTGATCGTGGCATTCAGGTTGCTTGCCGAGGGTGTTCTCGCTGCAATGCTGGATGGTGACCCGGAAAACTACGAGGCGCTCGCATGGCAGTATCGCGCATTACTGCCGATCTTCGCCGGCATCTTCCTCATACTGCTCTTCCGCTTTGCAAGCAAGGGCATCCATGTTCTCGGTGTTGCGCGCGTCATGGAGCGCATGGCCTATCATCAGGGACACCTGCATTTGCGAGAACTCCTGTTGCAGTTCTTCGGAGCGGCTGCGGCCATCATTGGTGGTTA